>NZ_QTPU01000009.1:0-260991 GCF_003857805.1 Burkholderia sp. Bp9099 | reverse complement strand
CCTCGGGCACGAGCCCGATGACGGGCGAGTCGCAGACGGGCGCGTATGTGGGGATGATGCATACGTTCTGAGCGGCGGATCTGCCGGTGCATCGGCTTCAGGGTTCGCGCGTCGTCGCGCGCTGTCGTCACGGGCGCGCATGTTTCATCGGCGCGTGTGGTGGTTTCATGCAGTGGTCCTATGTTTTGCGCTTCGCAACCGAACTTTGGGTATTGGTATTCACGCTGCGTCAAATGATTCATCCCGGCCATGTCGATCTTTTCCCCCGCTTTGGAAAGCACGCGCAGCTTGGGTATCGCCAGGCGTCCCGGTCGCTTCCAGTCGCGCCGGCGCGCCAGTTTTTTTCACCGCGGCCGTTTCGGTTCGGCCGGTCATCAGTCACTCTTCTCTCGGTAAGGTGATGTCATGAAAACATCCAACAAGCAGCATGCCGGACTTGCCTCGTGGCGCCGGCGTACGCCGGCCATGATCGGAACGCTTGCCCTGTTCGGCATGCTCGCAAGCGGCCCGGGTGCGGCGGCGGACTGGGTCTTTGCCGGGCAGGGTGTCGACAACACGCGTACCGCGCCGGACGAGCGCGTCATCGGCGTCGACAACGTCTCGCAGCTTGCGCCGCGCTGGACGCTGGATACCGACGGCAACGTGTCGGCTACGCCGACCGTCGCCAACGGCACCGTGTATGTGCCGGACTTCGGCGGCTCGCTGTGGGCGGTCGATGCCGCCAGCGGCAAGGTGAAGTGGAAGAAGAAGATCACCGAATACAGCGGCATCGACAACGATGCGTCGCGCACCAGCCCGGCCTACTGGGAAGGCACGCTGATCTTCGGGCAGGGCACCCAGGTTGCGAACAACCCGACCGGCGCGTTCGTGCTGGCAGCGAAGGCAGAGGATGGTGCGCCGCTGTGGCGGACCAAGGTGGATTCGGATCCGACCGCGATCATTACCCAGTCGCCGATCGTCGATCGCGGTGTGGTGTACGTCGGCCTCTCGTCGCGTGCCGAGGCGCTCAAGGACAAGCCGACCTATCGCGGCGCGGTGGTCGCCCTCGACGCCAGGACCGGCAAGATGCTGTGGAAGACCTATATGGTGCCGAAGGGATATACCGGCGGCTCGGTGTGGGGCAACACGGCGGCGGTCGATCATGAAACCGGCCTGCTCTACGTGACCACGGGCAACAACTTCTCGGTTCCGCCGGGTCACTGCCGTTACCCGACCCAGAAGAACTGCAAACCCGATACGCCTGCCAACATGATCGACAGCTTTGTCGCGCTCGACCTCAAGACTGGCAGGATCGTCTGGCATACCCGTACGTTGGCGGCCGACATGTCGACCAACTACGACCACGACGACGGCCCGGACTACGATTTCGGCTCGGGGCCCAACCTGTTCAAGGCGACCATCGACGGGAAGGAGAGGAAGTTGGTGGGCGCGGGCGCGAAGAGCGGCGTGTACTGGGCGCTCGATCGCAAGACCGGCAAGGTGGTCTGGCATACGCAGGTCGGCCCGGGTAGCCTGCTGGGCGGCATGCTGTGGGGGACGGCCGCCGACGGCAAGCGCATCTACGTTTCGATCGGCAACCTGGACGGCAAATCGATCGACGTCGACAACGGTCCGAACGGCCAGAAGACGACCAAGGGCGGCATCTGGGCGGCGGTCGACGCCGCCACCGGCAAGGTGCTGTGGCGCACGGCCGACCCGCAGGGCAAGATGGACACGGTGGCGATGTCGGCCGCAAACGGTGTCGTCTATGCCGGCTCGTTGGCCGGGACGGGCGCGAGCATGTATGCGCTCGATGCGGCGACGGGCGAGATCAAGTGGAGCTACGAGAACAACGGCGCGGTGGTGTCGGGAGCTGCCATCGTCGACGGGTCGGTGTACTGGGGGGCGGGCTACCACACCAAGGTACTCGGTCTGCCGTACGACGGCACGAGTCACAAGCTCTATGCGTTTGGTCTTGCCGCCAGGCAATAAGCGCAACGCAGGTACCGGCGTACGCGGATGACGGGTTGCTCGTGCGCCGGCGCAAGCCCGGGCGGGCGGATGAAGAGGACCAACGCTGGACACCGGGGCGCGCTGCGCTCCGGACCCTGTTCCAGCCTTGCAGGAGAGACGATATGGTTCTTCGACACAGTATCGGTCGTTGGCGGGAGGTGGCCTTCGAGGTCGCCGCATGGGATGGCGTAGGCGCGCAGGTCGACCTTTCCTGTGGCTGCATGTTTGCCCGCGAGGCGACGGGCGATGGCCCGACCGGCGGGTTACGCCATCTTGACCTCGCACTGTCGGGGGCACTCACCGGCTTGCGGCGCGAGGGCCGTTTTCTGGCCGCGCCGATGGAAACGCTTTGGATCAGCCATCCGCCCGCGGGCATCGCGGCGCGTGCCTTGTTGCTGGTCGGGCTCGGCGATCCGGCCAGCTGGACGATCGAAAGAACCGCGGATGCCGTCGCCACGGCCGCGCGGACGGCGATCCAGCAGGAAGTCGAGAGCGCGGCCTTTGCGCCGAGCATACTCGACGGCGGGCTGACGACCGCCGCCACCGAAGGCATGCCCCAAGCGATGGTGAAGGCCGTGCTGGCCGCGATCGACACCGGGTACCGGGTCGCGGAGCTGGGTCTTGCCGCGCCCCCCGCGCTGCGCCGCTGGGTGTTCGACGTCGGCGCGGCGCGCTTCGACGGCGCCGTCGAGCATTTCGGCAACGCGCTTGCAGCCGCACGGACCTGACCGACCCTGTCTGGCTGTCGCGTACGGCATCTCATGACGCCGCATCCGGACAAACCCCTCCTCATCGGAATCCGCCCAAAACCCCCGCCATACAAGCCACTCCCCGCGCATAGTGGTTTCCACCCATAGTCGCAAATAGTCAAGAACAGGTCGCCGGCGGTCGTCTTGCGGTGAATATGGCTCGTTACTTTTACTCCCACGATGCAGGCCGGGACGCACTCCGCGAATCCGCAGGACATCGGTCCAACCGAAGGGGAGAAACCATGAAGTCGACAAAGATCGCCGCGTTCGTCGCGGCCGTGCTGGCGACCGGCGCGTTCGCGACCGCGGCGCAGGCCGAAACGGATGCCGCGACTTGCCGCAACGTACGCTTCGCGGATATCGGCTGGACCGACATCACGTCCACCACGGCGCTCGCGTCGACGGTGTTCGAAGGGCTCGGCTACAAGCCGACGACGACGATCGCATCGGTGCCGATCTCGTTCGCCGGCCTGAAGAGCAAGCAGCTGGACATCTCGCTCGGCTACTGGTGGCCGGTGCAGCAGAAGCAGCTCCAGCCGTTCCTCGACAGCAAGTCGATCAACGTGGTCGAACCGCCGAACCTGTCGGGCGCGAAGGCGACGCTCGCGGTGCCGAGCTACGAATACCAGGCCGGCCTGAAGACCTTCGAGGACATCGCGAAGCACCGCGCGGAGCTCGACGGCAAGATCTACGGGATCGAGCCGGGCAGCAGCGCGAACGCGACGATCCAGAAGATGATCGACACGAACCAGTACGGCCTCGGCGGCTTCAAGCTGGTCGAATCGAGCGAGGCGGGGATGCTCGTCACGGTCGAGCGCGCGATCCGCGACAAGAAGTGGGTCGTGTTTCTCGGCTGGGAACCGCATCCGATGAACATCCAGATCAGCATGAACTACCTGTCCGGCGGCGATGCGGCATTCGGCCCGAACTACGGCGAAGCGCGCGTGTACACGCTGACGGCGCCCGACTTCATCTCGCGCTGCCCGAACGCGGGCAAGCTCGTCGAGAACCTGCGCTTCACGACGCAGCTGGAGAACCAGCTGATGCAGTCGGTGATGAACAAGACGAAGCCGGCCGACGCCGCGAAGGCGTACCTGAAGAAGAATCCGCAGGTGCTCGATGCCTGGCTCGCCGGCGTCAAGACGTTCGACGGCAAGGACGGCCTGCCTGCCGTGAAGGCCTATCTCGGCCTGTAACGGCCCGCACGCGCCGCGAGCGGGCGGCGCGCAGCGAAAAATCATCTGCAGTACGACGGAAATCGAGCGACACGAACCGAAGCAAACGAGGGCACTCAGCATGAACCACGAAGTCATCATCACCTGCGCGGTCACCGGCGCGGGCGATACGGTCGGCAAACATCCGGCGATTCCGGTCACGCCGAAGGAGATCGCGGCCGCCGCGATCGAAGCCGCGAAGGCCGGCGCGACGGTGGCGCACTGCCACGTGCGCGATCCGCAGACGGGCCGCGGCAGCCGCGACCCGAACCTGTACCGCGAAGTGGTCGACCGGATTCGCTCGGCGGACGTCGACGTGATCATCAACCTGACGGCCGGCATGGGCGGCGATCTGGAGATCGGCCCGGGCGAAGACCCGATGCGCTTCGGCAAGGGCACCGATCTCGTCGGCGGCCTCACGCGTCTCGCGCACGTCGAGGAACTGCTGCCGGAAATCTGCACGCTCGACTGCGGCACGCTGAATTTCGGCGACGGCGACTACATCTACGTGTCGACGCCCGCGCAACTGCGCGCTGGCGCCAAGCGCATCCAGGAACTCGGCGTGAAGCCGGAACTGGAAATCTTCGATACGGGCCATCTGTGGTTCGCGAAGCAATTGCTGAAGGAAGGGCTGCTCGACGATCCGCCGCTGTTCCAGCTGTGCCTCGGCATTCCGTGGGGCGCGCCGGCCGACACCGGCACGATGAAGGCGATGGTCGACAACCTGCCGCCGGGCGCGCACTGGGCCGGCTTCGGGATCGGCCGCATGCAGATGCCGATGGTCGCGCAGGCGATGCTGCTCGGCGGCCACGTGCGCGTGGGCCTCGAAGACAACATCTGGCTCGATCGCGGCGTGCACGCGACCAACGGCACGCTCGTCGAGCGTGCGCGGGAAATCGTCGAACGGCTCGGCGGCCGCGTGCTGACGCCGGCCGAAGGGCGTCGCAAGCTCGGCCTGCCGGCGCGCGGCGAGCGCCTGCTCGAACGCCGCGCGGTGGCCGAGTTCGCGTGAGTTTCAACGCTGATTCCGCTTCAATGCGGCGGCGCGCAGGCGTGCGCCGCCGTCCGATTCTCCTCGATTTGAAGGATGTGTTGACATGGCAGTGAAGACCGACATCAAGACGTTCGCCGCGATCGGCACCGGCGTGATCGGCAGCGGATGGATTTGCCGTGCGCTCGCGCATGGTCTGGACGTGGTCGTGTGGGACCCCGCGCCGGACGCGGAAGCGCGCTTGCGCGCGAGCGTCGCGAATGCATGGCCCGCGCTCGAACGCGTCGGCCTCGCACCGGGCGCCGATCCCGCGCGGCTGCGCTTCGAGTCGACGATCGAGGCCTGCGTCGCCGACGCGGACTTCATCCAGGAAAGCGCACCGGAGCGCGAGGCGCTGAAGCTCGAACTGCACGAACAGATCAGCCGCGCGGCGAAGCCGGACGCGATCATCGCATCGTCGACGTCGGGGCTGCTGCCGACCGACTTCTATGCGCGGGCGACGCATCCGGAGCGCTGCGTGGTCGGTCATCCGTTCAATCCGGTCTATCTGCTGCCGCTCGTCGAGGTGCTCGGCGGCGCGCGCACCTCGCCGGAAGCGGTCGAGGCGGCGATGGAGATCTATCGCAAGCTCGGCATGCGGCCGCTGCACGTGCGCAAGGAAGTGCCGGGCTTCATCGCGGACCGGCTGCTCGAAGCGCTGTGGCGCGAGGCGCTGCATCTCGTCAACGAGGGCGTCGCGACGACCGGCGAGATCGACGATGCGATCCGCTTCGGCGCGGGCATCCGCTGGTCGTTCATGGGCACGTTCCTGACGTACACGCTGGCCGGCGGCGACGCGGGCATGCGACACTTCATGCAGCAGTTCGGCCCCGCGCTCGAACTGCCATGGACGAAGCTGGTCGCGCCGAAGCTGACCGATGCACTGATCGACAGCGTCGTCGAAGGCACGAGCGAGCAGCAGGGCACGCGCAGCATCAAGGAACTCGAGCGCTATCGCGACGAGTGCATCACCGAGGTGCTGAAGGCGATCGCCGCGGTGAAGGCGCGGCACGGAATGCGATTCGAGGACTGAACGAACATGACAGGCGATACCCCGCTGACGATCTACCGCGACGTCGTGCGGCCCGAATGGGTCGACTACAACGGCCATCTGCGCGACGCGTTCTATCTGCTGATCTTCAGCTTCGCGACCGATGCGCTGCTGGACCGCATCGGTCTCGACGACGCCGCGCGTCGCGAGCGGGGCCGCTCGGTCTACACGCTCGAAGCGCACGTGAACTATCTGCAGGAGATCAAGGAGGGCACGCGCGTGCGCGTCGATGCGCGCGTGCTCGCGCACGACGCGAAGCGGCTGCACCTGTATCTCGAACTGTTCGCCGACGGGCACGACGGCGCGGTGTCGGCGAGCGAGCAGATGCTGCTGCACGTCGACACGCGCGACGGCGCGAAATCGGCGCCGTTCGACGACGACGTCGCCGCGCGCGTGGCTGAACTGCATGCGGTGCAGCGCGATTGCGCGGCCCCTGCGTATGCGGGCCGCGTGATCGGACTGCCGCCGCGCCGCTAGCGTCGACGTTCAACCCTGGACCGCGGAGCGCACACGATGCTCGAACCGGAAATCGCGGCGTTCGTCGCGGCCGTCGACGCGTGGTATCCGGCCCACGCAGCGGCGCGCTCGCCCGACGAGCAACGCCGCGTCTACGATCGCTTCGCGGCCGCATGGACGCCCGCGGAACTGCCGGCCGGCATCGTCCGGCACGATGCGGTGTGGCATGCGCCGGACGGACGCGCGATCGCGCTGCGGCGCTATGCGCCCGCGCACGGTGAGCCGCGCGGCACCGTGCTGTTCTTTCATGGCGGCGGCTTCGTCGTCGGCTCGCTCGACAGTCATGCGTTGATCACCGCGCAACTGGCGGCCGACACGGGGCTGGCCGTGATCGCGGTCGACTACCGGCTCGCGCCCGAGCATCGCGCGCCGGCCGCGCTCGACGATTGCCTGGCCGTCACGCGCGCCGCGCGCGACGCAGCGCACTGGCCGTTCGACGCGTGCGCGCGACCGCTGACGCTCGCCGGCGACAGTGCCGGCGGCAACCTCGCGGCCGCCGTCGCGACCGCGCTGCGCGATGCGGGCGAAGGCGGCATCGACGGGATCGCGCTCGTCTATCCGATGCTCGGCCTCGAACCGCAATCGCCGGCGCGCGAAACCGAGGCACACGCGCCGATGCTGACGCTCGACGACGTCCATCGCTATCGCGCGTTGTACTGGGGCAGTGAACGCGACGATGCGCCGGGCGATGACGATCCGCTGCTGCGCGCCTCGGTGCCGCTCGCGGCGACGCGTTTCGACGGCCTGCCGCCCGTGCTCGCGATCGGCGCGGAACACGATCCGCTGCGCGACGATGCGCGCGTCTATGTCGAACACATTCTCGCGGCCGGCGGCGCCGCGCGTTACTGGATGGGAGAGGGGCTGGTGCACGGCTGCTGGCGCGCGCTCGGAACGAGCCCGCAGGCCGCGCGGATGCACCGGATGATCGGCGGGTTTCTGCTCGCACCACACGCGTAGCGGGCGTTTTCCGGGAGGCAACGATGCAGGCAGCGCAACACCGTATCGAGGACTGGCGGACCTTTTCCGCCGACGCGGCCATTGCGGCGGCGACGATCGGCGAGGGTGCGGTGAACGTCGAGTGGAGCGACACGCGACGATCGCCGTTTCACTTCGACTGGTTGCGCGACAACTGCGCGTGCTCCGCGTGCGTGCATGCGCTCACGCGCGAACAGGTGTTCGAGATCGCCGATGCGCGCGAGGATCTGTCGGCGCTCGTCGTGCATGTCGAAACCGACGGCGCGCTGCACGTCGAGTGGAACGACGGGCATCGCAGCGCCTGGTCGCCGGGATGGTTGCGCGCGCATGCTTACGACGATGCGTCCCGCGCGGAACGCCAGGCCGCGCACGGGCGGCACGTGTGGACCGGCGACGATGCGACGGCGATCGGCGTGTTCGCGTGGCGTGACGTGATGAAGGACGACGGCGCGTTGCTCGCCTGGCTCGCCGCGTTGCAGCGCACGGGGCTGACGCTCGTCGAGGGCGTGCCGGCCGAACCCGGCCGGGTCGACCAGATCGCGCGGCGTGTCGGCCTGATCCGCGAAAGCAATTTCGGCGTGCTGTTCGATGTCGAATCGAAGCCGCGGCCGGACAGCAATGCCTATACGTCGCTGAACCTGCCGCCGCACACCGACCTGCCGACGCGTGAATTGCAGCCGGGCGTGCAGTTCCTGCACTGCCTCGCGAACGACGCAACGGGCGGAGACAGCGTGTTCCTCGACGGCTTCGCGCTCGCGGATGCGCTGCGGCGCGAATATCCGGACGATTTCACGCAACTTGCGTCGACACCGTTCGAGTTCTGGAACAAGAGTGCGAACAGCGACTACCGCTGCTCGGCGCCGGTGATCGGGCTCGATGCGCGCGGCAACGTGACCGAGGTGCGCGTCGCGAACTTCCTGCGCGGGCCGCTGGATGCGCCGGCCGGCGCCGTCGCGGCCGTCTACCGCGCGTACCGGCGGTTTCTCGCGCTCGCGCGCGAGCCGCGTTTCCGCGTGCAGCGCCGGCTGCGGGCGGGCGACATGTGGGCGTTCGACAACCGGCGCGTGCTGCATGCGCGCACCGAGTTCGATCCGTCGACGGGCCGCCGGCATCTGCAGGGCTGCTACGTCGATCGCGACGAACTGCTGTCGCGCTGGCGTGTACTGTCGCGTGCGCTGCCCGCGGCTGCCGCCGGGCGCTGATCGGCGCATTCGACTTCCGCAGTCGACTTCGTTACGCATACCTCGCCGGGGAAAAAGCGCCCGGACGCAGGGCGCCCGGGCGAAGCCACCCGCTGCCGGGCGGCGGAGGTATGCGTTTCACAAAAAAAGACGAGCCCGCATGAGGGGCTCGTCCGGATCCAGCTTCTTCATCGCGCGATGCGCGGTGCGCCCGCCGGGGGCGCGTCGGCTTACTGGCCGAAGAAGACCGAGTCGCGTGCGTTCGACGACACTGCGGCAGCCGGGGCGCCCGAGTGGACGACCGGAGCCGGTTGCGCGCCGTAGCCGCTGGCGTCGGCACCATGAACGCGCGCTTCCGCCGACTGGATGTCGTTCGGGTAGTACGGGCTCGACACGCCCGGCTTGTAGCCGGCTTGTTCGAGCTGAACCAGTTCGTTGCGGACTTGAGCGCGGGTCACGGTGCTTTGTGCGAAAGCGCCGAACGAAGCGGACAGGGCGACAGCGGCAACAACTGCGGAAACGAGCGATTTCATGATGACCTCCGGTGTTTTATTGGGTTCGCTTGCGACACCATGTCTGCAGCGATTGACTAAATCTTAGTCACCGGGTCGTTGAGGGTAAACGCTGATTTTGATGATAGATTGTTTCCAGGGCGGTAACAGTGGGACGCCGGATCAGGCTTTCATCCTGCTTTCGTTTCTGCAAGTGTAATAAGTATGAGGAATGTTGAGGCGACGCGCGCGGGATTCAGCGCGCCTCGGCGGCCGCATCGAACGGCTTGGCGGGCGGCCGGCCGGCGGGCGCGCCCGAACTCAGGAAACGCACGCCCGTCGCGGCTTCGGAAGCCTCCCACAGCAGAGCCGCGAGGGCCACGTCGCGTGCCGCGCGCGGCACGCTCGCCGGTGCCGGCAGGCCGCGCGACTCGAGCCAGCCGGACGGCCCGATGTACGAGCCGCCGGCGAGGTCGGGCGACGTCGCCGCATGAATCGCGGGCAACGCACCCTGCTCGGCCGGTTGCGCGAGATAACGGTTCGCCGCGCGCATCAGCGCGGCGCGCGTGGGCGAACTGTCCATCGCGGGGCCCGCGAACTGCAGGTTGGTTGCCGCGTAGCCGGGATGCGCGGCGACGCTGATTCCCGCGAACCCCGCGCGCTGGAAGCGGCGCTGCAACTCGAGCGCGAACACCAGGTTCGCGAGTTTGCTGTCGCAGTAGGCGAGATAACGGTTGTAACGGTGCTCGGCGCGCAGGTCGTCGACCCGGATCCGGCCGCCGCGGTTGAAGCCGCTCGACATCGTCACGACACGCGCGCGCCGGGCGGCGCGCAGCGCGGGCAGCAGATGGCCGGTCAGCGCGAAATGGCCGAGGTGGTTGGTGCCGAACTGCATCTCGAAGCCGTCGTGCGTGTGCCGCAGCGGCAGGAACATCACGCCGGCGTTGTTGCAGAGGATGTCGACGCGGCCGTGGCGGTCGGCGACGTCGGCGGCGAAGCGCTGGATCGATGCGAGATCGGCGAGGTCGAGCGCATCGACTTCGACCCGTGCGGCGGGATGGAGCCGGCGAATCGCAGCGGCGGCCTGTGCGGCGCGCGCGGCATCGCGGCAGCCCATCACGACCGTCGCGCCCTTGGCGGCCAGCGTTTCCGCGATATGCCAGCCGAGGCCGCTGTTGGCGCCGGTCACGACCGCGACCTTGCCGCCTTGCGCCGGGACGTGGCGTGCGCTCCATGCATGCATGTCTGCCTCCATCGGCGTGGCAGTGCGCCACGACGCGCAATCGTTACATTGAGTGGTGTAACGATAGTCCGCGCGGGCGGGACAGACAAGCGGGGGAATTAGACCGGCGCTTCTAGGGCGCGCCAGCGCATCAGGCCGCGGGCCCCGGCACGGGTGGCCGGCGGGCGTTACCGGCTGCCGGCCAGCGCGAGCACTTCGGCGGCGGAGATCATCGCCGCCGCGTTCGCGGGTGCCGGGCGCTCGGCCGGGCGGAATACTTCGTCGCCGCGCTGGATGACCTGGCGCGACAGCGCGCAGGTGCCGGTGCGCTGCGCGAAGCGGCGGCGCCAGCGCTGTTCGCCGTAGTGACAGCGGCCGGGTTCGACCCAGCGGACGACGAGCAGCGTATCGGAGCGTTCCAGAATTTCGACGTGGACGTCGGCGGGATCGAGCACAGGCAGGGATTTGGAGGCCTTCATTTGCCGTTTCCTAAAGCTCGTGCGGCTTCGGCCGTGGCAGTGGATGTCACTACCCGAGGGCGAATCCGTAGCGGTTTCCATGAGTGGTGCGCTAAATGTAAGCGTCTGTGACCGGAAAAAACATCCTGTCTGGCTCAAATTACCTTTTGTCGAATCAGAAACAATCGACGCGCATTTTCGTGAAAAAGCCAACGACAAAAGCGCCCCGGACGCGCACGCCCGGGGCGGAAAATCGGCCCGCGCCCCCGTGTCTGCTCGCTCAGTCACGTGGACACCGCGGGGGACGGAGACGCCCGTCAGGGATCGGCGACGGGCGGGGGGGCGGTGTCCGGGGAAGCGCGGTCCGGCAACACCATGATCGCGCGCGCCTGCCGTTGACACCCTGACGGGAACATGACTTTTTTGCCAGTTTCGCGGTGCCGACGGAGCGACTCCGATGCCCCGGGGTCGCGGAAACGCCCACCGGTATTGGCTTTGCGCGATACGCGGCCGATCGGCGGAACCTGAAAAATACGGTAATCGAAGCCCGCCGCAGCGCCTTCCGCCCGATTCTCCCGCTCGGGAAAATACTGAATCACACGAACGTGACAAATCCGGAATCTGTTCCTATGATTGGTTGGACCTTTAGTCCTTTGTGCCAATCAGCCGGCCCGGCCGGCTTCTTCGGGAGAGGTGCTCATGAGATTGCAGGGCAAGCGCGCGCTGGTGACGGCGGCCGGGCAGGGTATCGGCCGCGCGACCGCGCTGCGGTTCGCAAGCGAAGGTGCCGACGTGCTGGCGACCGACATCAACGAAGCCGCGCTCGCGCAACTCGCGGCCGACGCCGAACGCGCGGGCGGCCGGCTGGCCACGCGGCGGCTCGACGTGACCGACGCGGGTGACATTGCCGCACTCGCCGCGCAGGAGCGCGCGTTCGACGTGCTGTTCAACTGCGCGGGCTTCGTGCACCACGGCTCGATCCTCGACTGCGACGACGCCGCGTGGGCGTTCTCGCTGAACCTGAACGTCACGTCGATGTACCGGCTGATCCGCGCGCTGCTGCCGGCGATGCTGGCTGCGGGCGGCGCGTCGATCGTCAACATGGCGTCGGCCGCGTCGAGCGTGAAGGGCGTGCCGAACCGCTTCGTCTACGGCACGACCAAGGCGGCCGTGATCGGCCTGACCAAGTCGGTCGCCGCCGATTTCGTCGAGCAGCGCATCCGCTGCAACGCGATCTGCCCGGGCACGATCGAGTCGCCGTCGCTGGAGCTGCGGATCGCCGAGCAGGCGCGCACGCGCCAGGTGTCGACCGACACCGTGCGCCAGGCGTTCGTCGCGCGTCAGCCGATGGGCCGTATCGGCACCGCGGACGAAGTGGCCGCGCTCGCGCTGTATCTCGCGTCCGACGAAGCGTCGTTCACGACCGGCGCGATTCACCTGATCGATGGCGGCTGGTCGAACTGACCGCGTCTAGCCGACCGCGCCCTTCCACTCACTTTCCATTTCCGCTCACACCACATGAAACTGCTGAGATTTGGCGACAAACACCATGAAAAGCCGGGCCTGCTCGATGCGCAGGGCAGGATCCGCGACCTGTCGGGCGTGATCGACGACGTCGCCGGCGACGCGCTCGCACCCGCGTCGCTCGCGCGGCTGCGCGAGCTTGACCCGGCGTCGCTGCCGCTCGTCGAAGGCGCGCCGCGGCTCGGCGCGTGCGTCGGCCGCGTCGGCAAGTTCATCTGCATCGGCCTCAACTATTCCGACCACGCGGCGGAATCGGGGATGGACGTCCCGAAGGAGCCGGTCGTGTTCGGCAAGTGGACGAGCGCGATCTCGGGGCCGAACGACGACGTCGAGATCCCGCGCGGCTCGGAGAAGACCGACTGGGAAGTCGAGCTGGGCGTCGTGATCGGCCGGGGCGGCCGCTATATCGACGAAGCCGACGCGCTGTCGCACGTCGCCGGCTACTGCGTGGTGAACGACGTGTCGGAGCGCGAGTACCAGCTCGAACGCGGCGGCACGTGGGACAAGGGCAAGGGCAACGATACGTTCGGCCCGCTCGGCCCGTGGCTCGTGACGGCCGACGAAGTGCCCGATCCGCACGCGCTGCGGCTGTGGCTGGAAGTGGACGGCCACCGCTACCAGAACGGCACGACCGCGACGATGGTGTTCCGCGTGCCGCACCTGATCAGCTACCTGAGCCGCTTCATGAGCCTGCAGCCGGGCGACGTGATCTCGACCGGCACGCCGCCGGGCGTGGGCCTCGGGCAGAAGCCGCCCGTCTATCTGCGCGCCGGGCAGGTGATCACGCTCGGCATCGACGGGCTCGGCGAGCAGCGCCAGCGCACCGTGCAGGCCTGAAACCCTTTCCCGGACGGTTCGCCATGCCTATCATTCGATCGATGCGCGTCCTCGACGTGCGCTTCCCGACCTCGCGCCAGCTCGACGGTTCCGATGCGATGAATCCGGACCCCGATTATTCGGCTGCGTACGTCGTGCTCGAAACCGACCGCGACGGGCTCGAAGGCCACGGGCTCACGTTCACCATCGGGCGCGGCAACGAAATCTGCTGCGCGGCGATCGACGCGATGCGTCACCTCGTCGTCGGCCTCGACCTCGACTGGATCCGCGAGGACATGGGCCGCTTCTGGCGGCACGTGACCTCGGACAGCCAGTTGCGCTGGATCGGCCCCGACAAGGGCGCGATCCACCTGGCAACGGGCGCCGTCGTGAACGCGGTGTGGGATTTGTGGGCGAAGGCCGTCGGCAAACCGCTGTGGCGGCTCGTCGCCGACATGAGCCCCGAGGACATCGTGCGCGCGATCGATTTTCGCTACCTGACCGACTGCCTGACGCCGGACGAGGCGCTCGACCTGCTGCGCCGGCAGGCGCCGGGCAAGGCCGCGCGGATCGCGACGCTCGAGCGCGAAGGCTACCCGTGTTACACGACGTCGGCCGGCTGGCTCGGCTACAGCGACGACAAGCTGCGCCGATTGTGCCATGAAGCGGTGGACGCGGGTTTCGATTACGTGAAGCTGAAGGTCGGCGCGAACCTGGAGGACGACATCCGCCGCGTGACGATCGCACGCGAGGTGATCGGCCCGGACCGCAAGCTGATGATCGACGCGAACCAGGTGTGGGAAGTCGACGAGGCGATCGACTGGGTGCGCGAGCTGGCGTTCGCGAAACCGTGGTTCATCGAGGAGCCGACGAGCCCCGACGACGTCGAAGGGCACCGCAAGATCCGCGAGGCGATCGCGCCGGTGCAGGTCGCGACCGGCGAGATGTGCCAGAACCGCGTGATGTTCAAGCAGTTCATCGCGCGCGGCGCGATCGACGTCGTGCAGATCGATGCGTGCCGGCTCGGCGGCGTGAACGAGATACTCGCGGTGATGCTGCTCGCCGCGAAGTACGGGTTGCCGGTGTGTCCGCATGCGGGCGGCGTCGGGCTGTGCGAATACGTGCAGCATCTGTCGATGATCGACTACGTGTGCATTGCCGGCACGAAGGAAGGGCGCGTGACCGAATACGTCGATCACCTGCACGAGCATTTCGTCGAGCCCTGTGTCGTGCGCGGCGCGGCGTACCTGCCGCCGACGGCACCCGGCTTCTCGATCGAGATGAAGCCGGCATCGCTCGAGCAGTACCGGTTCCGCGGCTGAAGCGCGCAGCGCGCAGCACGACGGCGCACGACGACCCGCGCATGACCTGCGCGCGGCGACAACATGAACGACGGAGACGCGAAGTGGATTTGAATCTGCAAGACAAGGTCGTGATCGTGACCGGCGGCGCGTCGGGCATCGGCGCCGCGATCTCGATGCGGCTTGCCGGCGAAGGCGCGATTCCGGTGGTGTTCGCGCGCCACGCGCCGGATGACGGCTTCTGGCGCGCACTCGCGCAGAAGCAGCCGCGCGCCGCGTGCGTGTCCGTCGAGCTGCAGGACGACGCACAGTGCCGCGACGCAGTCGCGCAGACCGTCGCGCGCTTCGGCCGCATCGACGGCCTCGTCAACAACGCGGGCATCAACGACGGCGTCGGGCTCGATGCCGGGCGCGACGCGTTCGTCGCGTCGCTCGAACGCAACCTGATCCACTACTACGTGATGGCGCATTACTGCGTGCCGCACCTGAAGGCGACGCGCGGCGCGATCGTCAACATCTCGTCGAAGACGGCCGTCACCGGCCAGGGCAACACGAGCGGCTATTGCGCATCGAAGGGCGCGCAGCTCGCGCTGACGCGCGAATGGGCGGTCGCGCTGCGCGACGACGGCGTGCGCGTGAACGCGGTGATCCCGGCCGAGGTGATGACGCCGCTCTACCGGAACTGGATCGCGGGCTTCGACGACCCGGAAGCGAAGCTCGCGGAAATTGCCGGCAAGGTGCCGCTCGGCAAGCGCTTCACGACCGCCGACGAGATTGCCGACACGGCCGTGTTCCTGCTGTCGGCGCGCGCATCGCACACGACGGGCCAGTGGCTGTTCGTCGACGGCGGCTATACGCATCTCGATCGCGCGATCGGCTGAGGGCGGCGAGCCATGCAACCCGATCCGAACCCGACGACCCCCGCGCCCGCGGCGCTGATCGAGCTGACCGGCGTCAGCAAGCGCTTTCCGGGCGTGCTGGCGCTCGACGATTGCCGCTTCGACCTGCGCGCCGGCGAAGTGCATGCGCTGATGGGCGAGAACGGCGCGGGCAAGTCGACGCTGATGAAGATTCTCGCCGGCGTGTACCAGAAGGACGAAGGCGAGATCCGGATCGACGGCCGCGCGGTGGACATCGACGATCCGCGCGCCGCGCAGGCGCTCGGGATCGGCATCATCCATCAGGAACTGAACCTGATGAACCACCTGAGCGTCGCGCAGAACATCTTCATCGGCCGCGAGCCGCGCGGCCGCTTCGGCGTGTTCGTCGACGAGGACCGGCTGAACCGCGACGCCGCCGCGATCTTCGCGCGGATGCGGCTCGATCTCGACCCGCGCACACCGGTCGGCCGGCTGACGGTCGCGAAGCAGCAGATGGTCGAGATCGCGAAGGCGCTGTCGTTCGACTCGCGCGTGCTGATCATGGATGAACCGACCGCCGCGCTGAACAACGCGGAAATCGCCGAGCTGTTCCGCATCATCGGCGACCTGCGCGCGCACGGCGTCGGCATCGTCTACATCTCGCACAAGATGGACGAGCTGCGCCAGATCGCCGATCGCGTGACGGTGATGCGCGACGGCAAGTACGTCGCGACCGTGCCGATGGCGGATACGTCGATGGAAGCGATCATCGCGATGATGGTCGGCCGCCAGCTCGATGCGACGTTCCGCACGCCGCCCGATACGTCGGCCAACGAGGTCGCGCTCGAGGTGCGCGGGCTGTCGCGCGGCCGCGCGATCCGCGATGTCGGCTTCACGCTGCGGCGCGGCGAGATCCTCGGCTTTGCCGGATTGATGGGCGCGGGCCGCACCGAGGTAGCGCGCGCGGTGTTCGGCGCGGACCCGGTCGACGCGGGCGAGATCCGCGTGCACGGCAAGACCGTGACGATCCGCACGCCGGCCGACGCGGTCAGGCACGGGATCGGTTATCTCTCGGAGGACCGCAAGCACTTCGGGCTCGCGGTCGGGATGGACGTGCAGAACAACATCGCGCTGTCGAGCATGCGGCGCTTCGTGCGCCGCGGCATGTTCCTCGATGCGCGCGGGATGCGCGACACCGCGCAGTCGTACGTGCGGCAGCTCGCGATCCGCACGCCGTCCGTCGCGCAGCCGGCGCGGCTCCTGTCGGGCGGCAACCAGCAGAAGATCGTGATCGCGAAGTGGCTGCTGCGCGACTGCGACATCCTGTTCTTCGACGAGCCGACCCGCGGCATCGACGTCGGCGCGAAAAGCGAAATCTACAAGCTGCTCGACGCGCTCGCCGCCGACGGCAAGGCGATCGTGATGATCTCGTCGGAGCTGCCCGAGGTGCTGCGCATGAGCCACCGGATCCTCGTGATGTGCGAAGGGCGCGTGACCGGCGAATTGCGCGCGGCCGACGCCACGCAGGAAAAGATCATGCAGCTCGCGACGCAGCGCGAGTCGACCGTATTGTCCTGATTCCGACGCTTACCCGATCATGTCCAACGATACGCATCCCGTTCCGCCTCTTGCCACCGGCGACACGCCGGCCGGCGCAGCGGGCCTCCGTGCCCGCTTCTTCAACCCGGCCGCGCGGCAGAAGCTGCTCGCGTTCGCGAGCCTCGTGCTGCTGATCGTGTTCTTCAGCTTCGCGTCGCCGAACTTCCTCGAAGTCGACAACATCGTGACGATCCTTCAGGCCACCGCCGTGAACGGTGTGCTGGCCGTCGCGTGCACCTACGTGATCATCACGTCGGGCATCGACCTGTCGGTCGGCACGCTGATGACCTTCTGCGCGGTGATGGCCGGCGTCGTGCTGACGAAGTGGGGCCTGCCGCTGCCGCTCGGGATCCTGGCCGCGCTGGGCTTCGGTGCGCTGTCGGGCAGCGTGTCGGGCTTCGTGATCGCGAAGATGAAGGTGCCGCCGTTCATCGCGACGCTCGGCATGATGATGCTGCTCAAGGGGCTGTCGCTCGTGATCTCGGGCACGCGGCCGATCTACTTCAACGACACGCCGGGCTTCACGTCGATCGCGCAGGATTCGCTGATCGGCAGCCTCGTTCCCGCGCTGCCGATCCCGAACGCGGTGCTGATCCTGTTCCTCGTCGCGGTCGGCGCGTCGATCGTGCTGAACCGGACGATCTTCGGCCGCTACACGTTCGCGCTCGGCAGCAACGAGGAAGCGCTGCGGCTGTCCGGCGTGAATGTCGATGCGTGGAAGATCTCCGTCTACACGTTCAGCGGCGCGGTGTGCGGGATCGCCGGGCTGCTGATCGCGTCGCGGCTGAATTCCGCGCAGCCCGCGCTCGGGCAGGGCTACGAGCTCGACGCGATCGCGGCCGTCGTGATCGGCGGCACGTCGCTGTCGGGCGGCGCGGGCAGCATCGTCGGCACCATCATCGGCGCGTTCATCATGAGCGTGCTGACCAACGGCCTGCGCATCATGTCGGTCGCGCAGGAATGGCAGACGGTCGTGACGGGCGTGATCATCATCCTCGCCGTCTACGTGGACATCCTGCGCCGGCGCCGCCGCTGACGCATGCACGCACGAACACGAACATGCAGGCGCTTCACCGCCGGCCGGGCCGGCATTTCAGTCGATACCAACCAAGGAGACGCGAAGTGATCAGGAGCAAGGTGTTGAACGCGATCGTCGGGCTGACGTTCGCCGTCGGCGCGACGGCCGGCGCGCAGGCGCAGGAATCCTACATCCCGCTGATCTCGAAGGGCTTCCAGCATCAGTTCTGGCAGGCCGTGAAGGCGGGCGCGATGCAGGCCGCGAAGGACTACAAGGTGAGGGTGACGTTCGAAGGCCCCGAAACCGAGGCGATGGTCGACAAGCAGATCGACATGCTGTCCGCCGCGATCGCGAAGAAGCCGGCCGCGCTCGGCTTCGCGGCGCTCGACAGCAAGGCCGCGCTGCCGCTCCTGAAGAAGGCGCAGGCCGAGAAGATTCCGGTGATCGCGTTCGACTCGGGCGTCGACAGCGACATCCCGGTGACGACCGCCGCGACCAACAACAAGGCCGCCGCCGCGCTCGCCGCCGACAAGCTCGCCGCGCTGATCGGCGACGAAGGCGAGGTGGCCGTGGTCGCGCACGACCAGACGAGCCGCACGGGCATCGACCGCCGCGACGGCTTTCTCGAACGGATGAAGTCCGCGCACCCGAAGGTGCAGGTCGTGACCGTGCAGTATGGCGAGGGCGATCAGCTGAAGTCCACCGAAGTGACGAAGTCGATCCTGCAGGCGTATCCGAAGCTCAAGGGCTTGTTCGGCACCAACGAAGGCTCGGCGATCGGCGTGGTGAACGGCGTGCGCGAGATGAAGCGCAAGGTCGTGATCATCGGCTACGATTCGGGCAAGCAGCAGAAGGACGCGATCCGCAGCGGGCTGATGGCCGGCGCGATCACGCAGAACCCGGTCGGGATCGGCTACAAGACGGTCGAGGCGGCCGTGAAGTCGGTCAAGGGCGAGAAGCTGCCGAAGGTCATCGATACCGGTTTCTACTGGTACGACAAGACCAATATCGACGACCCGAAAATCACGGCGGTGCTGTACGACTGAGCGCGACGTGACGCGGCGGGCAACGGTGAATCACGAGGACACCATGGGCGCAGTGCGTATCGATTCCCACCAGCACTTCTGGCGTTACCGCGCGGCCGACTATCCGTGGATCGGCCCCGGCATGGGCGTGCTCGCCCGCGACTACCTGCCCGACGCGCTATGGCCGCAGATGCATGCACAGGCGCTCGGCGCGTCGATCGCGGTGCAGGCGCGCGCCGGGCGCGACGAGACGGCGTTCCTGCTCGATCTCGCCCGCGACGACGCGCACATCGCGGCGGTGGTCGGCTGGGAGGATCTCGGTGCGCCGGAACTCGCCGAGCGCATCGCCGAATGGCGCAGCCCGAAGCTGCGCGGCTTTCGTCACCAGGTGCAGGACGAAGCCGACGTCGGCGCGTTCGTCGCGGATCCCGCGTTCAATCGCGGTGTCGCGTGGCTGCAGGCGAACGGCTATGTGTACGACGTGCTCGTGTTCGAGCGCCAGTTGCCCGAGGTGCGCGCGCTCTGCGCGCGGCACGATGCGCACTGGCTCGTGCTCGATCATGCCGGCAAGCCGCCGCTCGCCGAATTCCACCGCGATGGCGCTGCGCTTGCCCGCTGGCGTGCCGGGTTGCGCGAGCTGGGCGCGCTGCCGCACGTCGTGTGCAAGCTGTCGGGGCTCGTGACCGAGACGGACTGGCGGCGCGGCCTGCGCGGGCAGGACATCCGGCACATCGAGCAATGCCTCGACGCGGCGCTCGACGCGTTCGGCCCGCAGCGGCTGATGTTCGGGTCGGACTGGCCCGTGTGCCTGCTTGCGGCGTCGTATGACGAAGTGGCGTCGCTGGTCGAGCGCTGGGCCGAAGCGCGGTTGTCGGCGGCCGAGCGCAACGCGCTGTGGGGCGGCACGGCCGCGCGTTGCTATGCGCTGCCCGGCGATTCGAAGCCCCGCATATAAAATAGGCGCGAACGGCCCGACGCGCGCGCTCCATTCGTCAGACCGTCCGCAATGCAATCGCTTACCTGTATCAACGTATGTCCATCCAGCCGATTCAGAACCGCCGCCTCTACCAGCAGATCGCCGACAAGCTCAGCACGATGATCGAGTCCGGCGACTTCCCGCCGGGCAGCTATTTGCCGCCCGAGCGCGAACTGGCCGAGCAGTTCGGCGTGTCGCGCACGTCGGTGCGCGAGGCGCTGATCGCGCTCGAAGTCAGCGGGCTCGTCAGCGTGCGCGTCGGCGACGGCGTGAAGGTGCGCCAACCCGAGGCGGCGGCCGCGCCGGAGCCGCGGCCCGATACGAAGGTCGCGCCGTTCCCGGTCGTCGAGATCGATCCCGAGCTCGGCATCGCGCTCGACCTCGATACCGAAATCCCGCCGTTCGCGTTGCTGCAGGCGCGCCGGCTGATCGAGCCGGAAGCCGCGTCGCTCGCCGCGAAGCACGGCTCGGACGCGCAGATCGAAGGGATTCACGCGGCGTTCCTGCGCAACCAGGAAGACAACCGCAGCGGCTCGCTCACGCATCCGGGCGACCGGCTGTTCCATATCCGTATCGCGGAAGCGAGCGACAACCCCGCGTATGCGCTGATGATCAAGCAGCTGCTCGCGCACAAGTACGACCTGATGTTCCAGCGGCTGCAGTCGCTGTACATGCCCAACGACATGCCGCACCGCTCGGAGCTCGAACACCGCGCGATCCTCGACGCGATCCGTGCGCGCGACCCGGAGGCCGCGCGCCGTGCGATGGCCGAGCATCTCGACGAGGTGATCCGGATCTTCGGCCGCGCGCTCGACTGAGCGCGGGCGAGCGCAATCAGAAGCGGTCGGCGCGGTAGGGCGTTGGGTCGGTGAACGGTGTTTCGCCCGTCATCATCTCGGCCAGCAGGCGGCCGGAGACGGGGCCGAGCGTGAGCCCGTGATGGTTGTGTCCGAACGAGAACCACAGCCCGCGATGCGCGGGCGCGGGGCCGATCACCGGCCGCATGTCGGGCGTGCACGGCCGGAAGCCGAGCCACGGCTGCGGGTCGAGCCGTTCGCCGAAGCCGAACACCGGGCGCGCGACGCGTTCCGCGCGCTCGAGCTGTACGCCGGTCGGCGGCAGGCCGCGCCGGGCGATCTCGACGCCGGTGGTCAGCCGCAAGCCGCGCCGCATCGGCGCGATCACGTAGCCGTATTCGCGATCGACGATCGGCGCCGACGGCGCGCCGCGTTCGGACGGCGCGTAGTGCATGTGATAGCCGCGCTTCTCGCGCAGCGGAATCTTGTAGCCGAACTTGCCGAACACCGTGTCGGACCACGGGCCGAGCGCGACGACCACGGCCGGCGCGGCGATCTTGCCGTCGTCCGTCGTGACCTGCCACCCGGGCGACAGCGCGTCGAGGCTCGCCGCATCGCCGGTGAGCAGCGTGCCGCCGCCTTGCACGAAGAGTTGCGCGTAGGTTTTGACGAGCGCGGACGGATCGACGACGCTTTTCGGATCGAGCCAGTGCAGCGCGCCGCAGAAGCCGGGCGCGAGGCTCGGTTCCTGCGCGCGCAGTGTCGCGGCATCGAGCGGCGTGATGCCGAGCCCGTGGCGGCGCGCGGTGAGTCCCGCATCGGTGACGGCGCGTTCGAACGCGGCCGGCGTGCGGAACGCTTCCATCCAGCCGCTCGCGCGGATCAGCTCGGTGGCGCCGGCGCGTGCGATCAGCGCGTCGTGCTCGACGATGCAGCGCTCGATCAGCGGCAGCATGTCGCGCGAGGCCGCCGCGTGACGCAGCGGCGCCGATTCCCACCAGAACCTCGCGAGCCACGGCGCGAACGCGGGCAGCGACGTGCTGTGCCAGTAGAGATCGGTGGAGCGGTTCAGCGCGTAGCGCATCAGCGTGAACGGGCTGCGCGGGAACGGATACGGCTCGACCGACGAGCGCTCGATCAGCCCCGCGTTGCCGAAGCTCGTGCCTTCGCCGGGCGCGCCGCGGTCGACGAGGGCGACCTTGCGGCCGCGATCCTGCAGGTGCAGCGCGGCGGAGACGCCGACGATGCCCGCGCCCAGAACGATTACGTCGAAGTCCATGAGGGAAGGCGAAATAGACGGTTAGCGATCAACACTCGAAGTCGGCGACGGCGCTTCGGTCGGGTGCTCGGAATTGCAATCGAATGATCAGCTAGGATACTCGCGAACGCGACGATGCGCGAATCGGGCGCTTGGCCGTGAGGTTGTCGCAACAACCATTCCGGTTGTACGCTAGGCGGCCGGCCGTACGCAGCCGGATACGAAGGCGTCGCGCAAATTGCATTTCTCACTTCCGGAGCGATTCGAGTACCTGGAGAGCGGGCGACTTCGTCGAATTTGCCAACTGGTCACGAGAGCGCTCCATGCCCGAAAACAATATTTCCGAGGCCCGACAACCTGCCGCAATTCCGTGGCATCGATCGCCGCTCGTTCGCAGCGCAGCCGTTTTGGCGGGACTGTTCGTCATCCTGCAGCTCCTCAGGTTTCAGCTGGTGATCAGACTTGTGGTCGGTGCGATTTCGGCAACGATGCTGTATGGGATCTTGCGTGAATGGATCCCCATGCTGCGGCCATTTCGAACATGGCTGATCCGCCGCACGGTCAGAGTCATGCGGAAACTGCGCCCGATCGCGAAACTTCCTCCGGATGTCACCGTGGCTTATGGTCTGGTCGCAATGATGTTGCTGCTTTCCGGAATCCTGTGGATTGGGCTGGATATGCCGCGGATCGGCCGTTTCTCCATACCCGTGTTTCTTCTCCTTGCGTACGCGGCTGCTCGACACATCTACCATGTGTTGAGCCTGGTCGCGCGCTGGACGTGGAGCAAGGTATTGGGAAAGGGCGCCTATCTGGCGGTGGCGTCGATCGCGCTTTGGCTCGCGCACTCGGACGCGGAGCGACTGGTCCTGACGCTGACGCATGAAACCGCCGACCACTTTTCCAGCTTCACCGGCCTGTCGGCTTCCGTATTTTTCGCGCTGCGTCTGGTTCAGGCAGCGGGAATTATGCTCGTTGCGTTCTTCGTATTTCAGTTGGTTTTCCTGTTCGGCAGCATGATCATTCAGCATGCTGCAAATCAAGTCAGGATATTCAGCACGCACGGAGCTGAACGGATGACCGTGACCTGGAGAAGGCTCAGGTTCGGGCTAAAAAAAACGGAGCCTGACGGCCGGAAGCGGCTTCGCCAGGTGATTGCCATGCTGGCGCCGTGTGGCATGGTGTTCTGGGCAATAGCGTTGCTGATGGGGCCCACCTATCTCATAGGCAGTATCGAGACTCGGACGCTGTTTTCTCACGTGCTGGTACGGACGACGTATTCGGCGGCAAGCGCGTGCCGTGGGGACAGTCGTGCGGGGTTGTTCGCACGCATCGGTGACGACAGTGTGTCGGAGGCCGTGAAGGACGGGTACGGGTATGTATTCCGGACCATGTCGTGTAAATCGAAGTAGGTACCGTTTTCCGCGGGCGCATGAACCCTTGTCGTGTCGCGCATCGTATGACGGATCCGTTTCGTCAGGCGCGGAATCGTGCAGCAACTTTTACTGGCTGTGCATCGATGCGTATTGGAAACCGGCCCGGTGCGCCTCTGCGAAACTGCATGTGCTTGATGCGCACGGTCGTCCTATCCGCTGATCAATCTGCAGAAGCCGAATTCAGATCGGCGTTGCGCTTCGCTTTCACCGCCATCACCAGGCTCAACGCTGATTCAACATACTTTCCGACGGTTATTTGGCGGGAGTATCCCACTGGTTCGGGTTGCGAATTTTTACCTAAGATGGAAGCAATCATGTGCGTGACACGGTACCTGCGCGCGCGCACGGCAGGCAGGAGGCAGGGCCGGGAACGACTGCAACCGATGTTTCCATCATGGATGCGAGTGTGTGCGCGACGGCCGCGAATGATGCGGCCGCATCGACGCCAGCGGGCGCGGCGGCAATCGCCGCGCGGACGGCGTCCGGCCGGTCGGGCCGAGTCGCGTCGTTGCGTCACGCATTCATCGCAATCGTTTGCGTTCTGAGCGTTGTCCCTTCCGTCCTCGCCGGATCGCTTGCCGACAGGGACGACCCGGTCGATACGATGCACGTCGCAGCCACCGCGACGCCCGCCGGCCCGACGGGTCCCGCCTTTTCGTCACACGACTCCAACGTACGCCAGGTCGTGCTCGGCATCGTCAGTTTCACGCGCTGGCCGACGACGCCCGTGCGCCTGCATCTGTGCGTGACGGGCAGGCCCGACTACGCGGGCGACCTCACCGACACGATGCAGGCCGGCTCGACCGTGCTCGACGTGCAGCGCGTCCGCTTCGACGATCCCTCGCTCGGCATCGCCTGCGACGTCGTGTATCTCGGCGCGCTCGGCAACGACGAGCGAATGCGGGTGAGAACCGCGCTCGCCGGCCATCCGGTGCTGACCATCGCCGAACACGATCCGTCGTGCACCGCGGGCAGCATGTTCTGTCTGACGGTCGAAGGCGAGCACGTGACGTTCGACATCAATCTCGACGCCGTCGCGCGCAGTGGCGTGCGCGTGCATCCGAACGTGCTCAACCTCGCGCGGCGGACGCTGACGCCATGACACGTTCAGCGCCCCCCATCGCGTCCTCACGCGTGCCGCGCCCGACGCTGCAAAGCGTGTTGCGCCGCGCGCACCTGCGCCTGGCGTTCGTCGCGGTGACGATGGCCGCCGTGTCGCTGATCGTCGTCGCCGTGATCGCGTTGCGTGCGTATGCCGGCAACAACCTCAACCTGCTGGCCCGCTCGCTCGGTTACACGGTCGAGGCGGCGCTCGTGTTCGGCGACCGTGCCGCGGCGAGCGAAGCGATCGCGACGATCGCCAGCGATGAGGACGTCGCGCAGGTGGTGGTCACGGACAACAAGGGGCAGTTGTTCGCGACCTGGAAGCTGCCTGCCGGCGGCCGGATCGCCGGGCTCGAGCGCATCGTCGCCGCTCTCGCGTTGCCGGGCGCCGTGACCGTTCCGGTGATGCACGACGGCATCGTCGTCGGTCAGGTGATCGTGCGTGGCCGCGGGCATCAGTTCTTCGGATTCCTGCTCGGCGGCATCGGCGGCATTCTCGGCTGTCTCGTCGTCAGCGTGTTCGGCGCTTACATCAGCTCGAAGCGTCTGCTGCGCAATATCGTCGCGCCGCTGCGCGCGCTTGCCGCCGTCGCGCACGCCGTGCGGCGCGAGCGTGCATTCGCGCGTCGTGTCGAGCCGGTGGCGATCGCCGAACTGAACCAGCTCGGCGACGACTTCAATGCGCTGCTCGATGAACTCGAGGAATGGCAGAACACGCTGCGCGACGAGAACGCGTCGCTCGAATACAAGGCGACGCACGATGCGCTCACCGGTTTGCCCAACCGCGTGCAGTTCGAGTCGCGTCTGTCGCTTGCACTCTGCGACGCCGTGTTGACGGGACAGCGGGTCGCCATCCTGTATCTCGACTGCGACCGCTTCAAGGAAATCAACGACTGCCTTGGCCACGATGCCGGCGATGCGGTGCTGGTCGGCGTCGCGGCACGGTTGCGCGCGCAGGTGCGCGAAACCGATCTCGTCGCTCGCCTGGGCGGCGATGAATTCGCGGTGATGCTGACGGGTGTGCGCGACACGGACAGCGTGTGCCTGATCGCCGACCAGATTTTGTCCGGCATGGTGTCGTCGATCGAGTTGCCCGACGGACGCATGGTGGCCACCATGATGAGTGCCGGCGTTGCGCTGTATCCCGACCATGCGTCCGACGCGAGCGGCTTGCTGCGCGCGGCGGATGCCGCGATGTACCGCGCCAAGCGTGCGCGGCCGGGGTCGTGGCAGTTGTCGGAAGGCGTAGCCGGGCCGGTTTGAGGTCGATCGTTTCGCGCTGCGGGCGAGGCCGCGGCGGCGGGATAAGAAGCGCACGCGATGCGCGCGCATGCGAAGGAAGGGGACTGTGATGAAAAACGCGTTATCTGTGAGCATGGGGAGGATGTGCGTCGCGAGCGCGGTGCTGCTGTGCCTGCTGCTCGGCGGGTGCAAGACGCCGCCGCTTCATCGTGGGCTCACGCAGACGCAAGTCACGGCGCTGAAGTCGGCCGGGTTTCAGGAGACCGAGCAGGGGTTCGAGTTCGGGTCGACGGGGCCGATTTTGTTTGACTTTGATCGGTATAACCTCAAGCCGGTCGTCAGGCGGATCGTCGAGCGGATCGGGAGGACGTTGAGGTCGGCCGGGATCAATGGTGTGCGGGTTTATGGGTACTCGGACGAGGAAGGGGAGACGGCTTACGATCTCGAGTTGTCCCGGCGGCGGGCGGAGGTGGTGGCGATCGAACTGGTGGATGTGGGGTTGGACGGCAAGCAGATCGCGGTGGTCGGGAAGGGGAAGAGCGATCCCGTGGGGGATAACCGGACACCCGCCGGGCGGGCGCAGAACCGGAGGGCGGCGATTGTGGTGTCGCCGCGGTGAGGGGAGCGCATGCGTTGGGCTGTAACAGTTTGCCACCATTGCCATGCAGAAGCCCGAACGTCCATTCGCGAGCGGCGAACCTTGATGATCACGGCAACCGGGCCGGATCTGCGGCACGAAACGGATACGCGTGACTGGAAGTTTCCCGGAAAATCTGAAACGAAGTATTCAACTGCCTGAATAAAATCGTTCCGCCTTTTTTGAACGCTGCATGGCCAAGCGGCGAGTGCAGCGGCTACCGGAACGTGTATGGCCCTAGAACCCAACGACCTGCTTCGACATTTCGAACGTGAGCTTGCGCTGCTGCGCCGTTCGATGCAGACGTTCGCGCAGCGCTTTCCCAAGATCGCCGCGCGCCTTGCGATCACTGGCGAGCATTCGGACGACCCGCACGTCGAACGCTTGTTGCAGTCGTTCGCGTTGCTGGCGGCGTCTCACGACATCCGTCTCGAGGATGACGTGCCTGCGTTTTCACACAGCCTTCTCGAATCGCTGCACGGCACGTTCCTGCGCCCGTTTCCTTCCTGCGCGATTGCGCAATTTCGTGGCGGCCAGACCGACAAGCAGACCGCACCTCGCGTCATCCCCCGCGGTGACCGATTGATCGCGCCGGCCGGCCGCGAAGTATTTCGGATGACAGATGACGTCACGATCGTGCCGTTGACCGTCGCGGCCGTGCGTTACACGACGTCGGCGATCGCACCGCGAGATGCGGCGTTGCCCGCCGAAACGTCCGGCTTCCTGAGCATCACGTTCGAGCTGACTGCATCGGAAGCCACGTTTGCGATCGTGCCGGACAGGCTGCGCCTGCACTTCACCGGTGCGCGCGAGGTTGTCGCTGCACTCGCGGACGCCGCGCTGCTGCTTGCCGTACGAAGTTTCGCCGAAGTGGGCGAGTCCGGTCGCTGGAAGCGCCTGCCGGGCGTGGCGGTCACGGCCGTCGGCGTCGAGCCGGCCGATGCGCTGCTCGCCCCGCCGCCCGACGACACCCTCGGGCCGTTTCACCTGCTGATGACGTACTGCGCCGCGCCGGAGCGTTTCGACTTTGTCGACGTCGACATGAGGCCGCTCAAGCGAGCCGCCGGCGACGGTCGTCGCGTCGCGCTGCACCTCGCGATCGCCGGCGTGCATCGGGATTCGCATCGCGCCCAGCGTCTGGCCGCCGCGACGGCGGACCATGTGCGCTTGTTCTGTACGCCCGTGATCAACCTGTTCCCGGACGATGCTGCGCCGATCGAGACGCGTGCCGGTTGCGCGTATTACCCGGTGAAGGCGCTGGCTCAGGCCGGTACGCCGCGCACGGACATCTGGTCGATCGACTCCGTGCGTGAGATTTCCGACGCGGGGACATCGGCACTGGCGCCATTCCATTCCCTGCGGCACGGCATGGACGGCCGTCCCGGGTTGTTCTGGACTGTATTGCGCGACGAGGCGAGGCGGGCACCGAAGCGGAAGCCAGTCGACTCCGACGCCAAACAGGCGGACAAAGCGCCGACACCGACGCCTACCCCGGACGAGACGCCAGAGCCGCTCCACGGCGTCGAACTCCAGCTCACCGACCGGGACGGCCAACCTGCCGATCCGGGCAAGCGCAATCTGGCGATCCGGCTTTCCTGTACCCAGGGCGACCTGTCCGGGATGCAGGCGTGCGAACTGACGCCGGCGGAAGGCGACCCGGTGGGAGCGATCATGTTGCTGAACCGGCCGACCCGGTGCCGGGCGCGGGCTTTCCGCCACGGGGAGCTGTGGGATCTGCTGTCGCTTCTCGTGCCCCAGGCGATCCGGCTGGACAAAGGCGGCCTGGCTCAGCTCAGGCGGCTTTGCGCGCGCTGGGCGGAGGATTCGGTCGATGCCGGACGGCGCTTCGATGCGCTCGTCTCGTTGTCGACCGCGCGCGTGCGGTGCTGGCTGCCCGGCAAGCCGGCCTCGGCGTTCGTGCAAGGGCTGGAAGTGCGGCTGGTCGTGGACGAGCAGCGCTTCGCCGGGTTCAGCCTGGGCGGGTTCGCGCACGTGATGGACCGGTTTTTCGCGCCGTACGTTCCGGTTACCAGCTTCGTGCAGATCGTGCTGTTTTCAGCCCATACCGGTGCGGTGCTTCGGCGTGGGCAACCTTGTCCCGGCACCCAGCCTTTGATCTAGTTCCCGATTATTGGGGCGATAACGAAAACGTTTGCGAACGCGTCTTTCGCGCCCCCGGGTTTTGACCTACATTATCGAGGCTTCGGCCCGGCGAACCGGCCGACAGAACCTGAGAACACAAGCAAGGAACAAGAATGAGTTTCGCTCCGAACGGGGGTATTCCCAACGGTTTGGGCGGCAGTGCGCTCGGCTCCCTGAGCGCGCTCGGCGGCCTCGCAGGTCCGATCGCGTCGAGTGTTGCCGGAAGCGTCGGCCCGCTCGCCGGCCTGGCCGGGCACGTCGACACCGTCCAGCGTGCGATGCAGCTCGCGCAAACCGGTTTCTCGCTGATGGACAAGACGCCCGGCGCGATTGCCGAGGCGATCAACGGCGCCGCCAACCCCGCGCGCCTGACCCAGCTCAATCGCTACGTGACGCTCGATACGCCGCTCGGCCCGGACGTGCTGCTGGTCAGCGCGGCCGTCGTCGACGAGTACGTGAATCGGTTGCCGGAGATTCACCTCGACCTGCTGTCGCATCGCCACGACCTTCGCCCGGACGACCTGATCGGCCAGCAGGTCAAGATCCGCTTCGACCAGCAGGCGCGCCTGTCGACGCTCGAACGCTTCGTCGCAACCGGCACTGGCGATACCGACCGCTACTTCGACGGCTACGTCGCATCGTTCGACCGCGCCGGCAATCCCGGGAACGTCACGCAGTATCACCTGACGGCCGTGCCGTGGTTCTGGTTCCTGACGCGCTCCACCGACTGCCGGATCTTCCAGAACAAGACCGCGCAGGACATCCTCACCGAGATTTTCCAGGAGCACGGGTTTTCCGATTTCGTGTTCGATATCCGGACGAGCCAGAAGCCGCTCGAGTACGTCGTGATGTATCAGGAGACTTACTACAACTTTTGCGCGCGGCTGATGGAGCAGGAGGGGCTGGTCTGGACGCACCGCTACGAGAAGGACAAGCATTTCCTCGTGATCGGCGACACGAACCTGCTGTTCCGTCCGATCGACGGGCTGGCCACCGTGCCGTTCGCCGCGACCGAGGCGAGTGAGGACAGCGGTATCGACCAGTTGCACGAGGGCCGGCGCTTCGGGGTCGGCAAGGTCACGTTTCGCGACTTCAATTACCAGAATCCGTCGTCGCCGCTGATGCTGGTCGAGGCCGAGCCGCAGAACCTCAAGCATGCGCGGCTCGACGCGACCGAGCGGTTCGAGCACCAGTCGCTGTACGACCATGGCGACGACGGCAACCGCTATGCGCGTTTCGCGATGGAGGCCGAAGAGGCGCAGGCCCATCGCTATACCGGCGGCGGCTATGCGTGGCGCATGACGACGGCCGGCGCCGTCACGGTGGCGAATCATCCCGTCCTCGAGAACAACCAGGAATACGTGATCCTGCATGTGCGGCACGAAGCGGTGAACGATTACACGCAGCACAGCGCGAAGCTGCCGTACCGCAATTCGTTCGCGCTGCTGCCGAAGAAGATTCCGTACCGTGCGCCGCGCGCGACGCCGAAGCCGGTGATTCACGGCACGCAGTCGGCGATCGTCGTCGGGCCGAAGGGCGAGGAGATCTATACCAACGGCAGCGCCGTGAAAGTGCACTTTCCGTGGGACCGGCGCGGCAAGAAGGACGGCTCCGATTCGATGTGGGTGCGCGTGTCGCAACCGTGGGCCGGCGACGGCTGGGGCGCGGCCGCGATTCCGCGGATCAAGCAGGAAGTGCTGGTCGCGTTCAACCAGGGCGATCCCGACAACCCGGTGATCGTCGGTCGCGTGTTCAACGGCGAGCAAGGGAATCCGTACCACGGCGCGGCTGGCCAGACGATGGGGATCAAGAGCCAGACGCACAAGGGGCAGGGGTCGAACGAAATCCGCATGACCGATACGAACGGCATGCAGGAGTTCTTCATGCACGCGCAGAAGGACATGAACACCGTCGTCGAGAACAACGAGACGCACAAGGTGCTGGGCCCGATGCGTACCGTGCTGGTGGCGACGGGTAGCGAAGAGAAGCAGATTCCGCAGGGCAACCTGACCGAGACGATCGCCGAGAAGCGCAGCACGACCGCGACCACCGTCGAGGTGACGACGCCGGCCAAGGACGGCGGCGGCGGCACGCAGATGTACGTGGCCGAGCGCGGCATCCTGCTGAAGGTGCAGGACAGCTCGATCTCGCTCGCGCCGGAAGGCATCCGCCTCGAACACAAGGGTTCCGTGATCCTGATGACCGACGACGGCGTGATGGTCAACGGCAAGCGCATCGACCTCAACAAATAACTCGAACAACACCAGCCATGCACTACGCAATCCACGAAGGCACCTTCGAACTGCCGGACGCGGCGCTCGACCGCACCGTCAACATCCTGATGATGAACGTCGGCCCCGGCGGCCTCAACCTCGTGATCGCCCGCGGGCGGTTTCGCGACGGCGAGAATCTCGACGCATTCGTCGCGCGCGAATGGGAAGTGGCGTCGCGCGATGCGCGGATGCTCACCGAGAAGGCGCGCCGGCCGATCGTGGTCGGCGGGCGCGCGGGCATCCAGATCGATTCCACGCACGAACGGGACGGCCGGCTCTGGCATCAGATGCAGACCATGTTCCCATCGGACGACGCCGGCCGCGTGCTCGTGATGACGCTGACCAGCGCGGCGCCGCTGACCGACGAACAGCAGGCGATCGCCGACCGCATGCTTGCCAGTTTCCAGCCGCGCGCGGCTCGGCCGACCCTGCTCGGGCCGGGTGACGCGTCGTGAGCGCGGAACACTTCGCCGCCGCCCGCTTCGAAGACCCGATCCAGCACACGTCGTTCTGGGGCGAACTTGCCGGCACGGTCGGGTCGGTCATCGGCGGTGCCGTCGTCGGCGCGTTGGTGGCCGAGGCGATGGAGGGGCTGGTGTTCGTCGGCCTCGCCGCGCTCGAAATCGGCACGGCCGGGTTGGCGACGCCGCTCGTGATTGCGATCGGCGTGGGCGTCGCGGTGGGATCCGGCGCGCTGATGGAAGCGAGCGGCATGAACGAAGCCATCGACGACGGCGCGAAGGCGCTGGCCGATTCGATCGCGCCGCCCGAGATCAAGGGCAAGATCGCGAGCGGCTCCGGCAACGTGTACGTCAACGACAAGCCGGCGGCGCGGGCCGCGCAGCCGGGGGATCTCGATACCGTCGCGTGCACGGATCATCCTGGGCCGCAGATGATTGCCGATGGGTCGGGGAGCGTTTATATCAACGATCAGCCGGCCGCGCGCGTCGGCGACAAGACGACTTGCGACGGGACGATCGCCGAAGGCTCCGATAACGTTTTCATCGGCGGCGGCACGCAGCGCGTGCGGGACGTCAAGTCGGCGACGCGGCTCGGCTGGCTCGGCGCCGCGCTGGGGATTGCGCTGGCGGTTTGCGGCCGCGGCAAGATGAGCTGGGGGCAGTTCCTGAAGAGCAAGGTGCCGTGTATCGCGATGAATTTCGCGGCGAGCGCGTTCGGGACGTGGCTCGGCAGTCTGGCGAGACCTTCGGCCGGGCATCCGGTCAACGTCATCACCGGCGGCAAGGTTCTCGACGGCACGGACGACACCGACTTCGCATTGCCCGGGCCGCTGCCGATCGTGTGGCGGCGTTTTTACAGCAGCCATGACGATCGTGCGGACAGCCTGTTCGGCACCGGCTGGAGCGTGCCGATCAGCGTCGAGCTGCGGATTGCGCGCGAGCACGGCGAGGTCACGTCGATCACGTATTGGGACGAGCAGGGGCGCGATATCGAATTTCCGGCCGTGCCGCCGGGTGAGAGTCATTTCAGCGTGCCTGAAGGCATCTATCTGATCTGTACTGCCGGCGGTCACTATGTGGTTGAAACGGTCGACGGTCTGTATCGCGATTTCGGTCGTGCGCGCAGCGACGCCGACAGCGAGACGCTCAAGCTGTGGCGTATCGAGGATCGCAACGGCAACTGGATCGAGGTCGAGCAGAAAGCGGCCGATGACGTCGTGCGGCCCGGGCTGCTGCGTGATAGCGCCGGTCGTGTGTTGACGCTTGTCTACGATTCGTCGCACCCCCGACGCATCGCCGCGATCGAGCTGACGCGTGGTGTGGACGGCGAACATCCCGATACGCTCGTGTGTTACACGTACAACGATGCCGGCGAGCTGGTGGCCGTGACCGATCGCAGCGGTCACGTCGGGCGACGGTTCGCGTACGAGCGCGGACTGATGGTGCAGCACACGTTGCGCGGCGGCTTGACGTGCTTTTATGGGTGGCAGGGCGTCGGCCGCGACGCGCGTGTCGTGCGCCACTGGACCGACGACGGCGAAGCGTACACGTTCGATGCGGATCTCGTTCAGCGTTCGGTGACGATCACCGACCAGATCGGGCGCGTCACGCAATGGACGTGGAACGAGGATCGGCAGCCGACGAGCCATACCGACGCCGAAGGCCATGTGTGGCGGCTCGAGTGGAACGCGATGCGGCAATTGGTCAGCACGACCGATCCGGCCGGAAACACGACGCGCTTCGAATATGACGAGCGCGGCCGGCAGACGCAGCGTATCGATGCGCTCGGCCAGGTCGAGCGGACCGAGTGGAACGGGCACTACGATCTGCCCGTCGCTGAAACCGATCCGGCCAATGCGCGCTGGATCTATCGCTACGACGATCGCGGCAACCTGACGATGACGCGCGACCCTGCAGGTTTCGCGACCGAGTATTACCGGGACGATCGCGGGCTCGTTCATACGATTCGCGATGCGCGTGGCGGGTACAAGTTCCTCGAATGGAATGGTCGGGCGCAATTGACGTCTTATACCGATTGTTCCGGAAAGGTCACGCGGTTCGCGTATGACGCACGTGGTGCGCTCGCGCGGGTGACGGATGCGGCCGGGCAGGCCACCGTGTATGAAACGGATGCGATGGGGCGCGTTACCGGGATCGGGACGGCTGACGGTGCGCGTCAGACGTTTCGATACGATGCGGCCGGGCGGCTCGTCGAGGTCGTTGATGCGAATGGGCGTAGTACGCGGTATGAACTCGATCCGCGTGGGTTGCTGTTGTCGCGCACGGATGCGGCGGATCGCGTGGTGCGGTTCGGTTACGACGATGCTTTCAGGCTTGCTAGCCTCACCAACGAAAATCGCGAGACATACCGTTTCCAGTATGACCGGCGCGATCTGGTTTCCGCGCAGATCGGGCTCGATGGCCACAAGCGTACCTACGAGTACGACGTGTGCGGCCAGGGCACGATTGTCCGCGATGGACAGATCGAGACGCGATACGAGCGCGATGCGATCGGGCAGTTGACGGCGAAGCAAGCTCCGCACGAGCGTTGTGAATACCTGTATGACAAGGCCGGGCGAATTACGTCGGCCGAGTTGTACGCGATTGCCGCGCGTGGGCCGTCGCTGAAGAATCGGGTCAGCCTGAAATACGACGCGCGCGGTGAGGTCGTCGAGGAATACACGCCGACTGGCTGGCTCGCGCACACTTACGATGAGCTTGGCAATCGCGTCAGCACGACGATTTCCGGCGAACGAACGATCGATTGGCTGCATTACGGGTCGGGGCATGTGCACCAGATTCGTTTCGATGGTGCTGCAGTGGCGGATATCGAACGGGACGATCTGCATCGCGAGGTGCTTCGGACGCAGGGCAAGCTTACGAGCCACTTCGGGTATGACGCGGTGGGACGCCGTGCGCGACAAACTGCGCAGCGAGGTACGGTGGGCGGCGAGTTGCTTGCGAAGCAGTGGCAATACGATGCAGCGGGCGACGTGATTCAGAAGCGCGATCAGCGCTACGGCACCACGAGCTATCGGTATGACCCGACGGGGCGTATCGAGCAGGCCGTGGGGCCGGGATTGCCGTCGGAAGTGTTTCGCTGGGATGCGGCGGCTAACCTGGTGTCGAGCGATCACCCGGGCGGCTTTGTCGAGCACAACCGGCTCAAGATGTTCGAGGACAAGCGCTTCGAGTACGACTCGTATGGGCGGTTGGTTCGCAAGCTGAGCGGGCACGGGCCGGCCAAAGAGCTGATTCTCGAATACGACGATTGGAACCAGTTGAAGTCGGTCGTGACGAAGGACCGGCTCGGCATCGCGACGACGCACTTCGAATACGACGCGTTCGGGCGGCGGATACGGAAGCTCAACGGCAGTTACGCGAGTACGGATTTCCTGTGGGATGGCATGCGGTTGGTGCAGGAGACGTATCACGATCGTCGCGGTGAGGAAGCGCTGACTTATTTGTACGAGTCCAATAGTTATGTGCCGCTGGCTCGGATTGATCAAGGGAAGGCGGCGGCTAATGATGCGGATGCACGGGATGCCGTCTACTACTTCCACAACGACGTTTCGGGGCTGCCGGAGGAACTGACTGACGCGGATGGCGAGCTGGTCTGGCAGGCACGCTACAAGGTGTGGGGCAATGCGGTGCAGGAGGAGTGGATTGCGCGGGTGCCGCAGCGGCCGACTGCCACGTGGGGCGAAGTGTCTGTGGTCGCGCCGACGCCGACACACGTACCGCGACCACAGAACCTGCGCTTCCAGGGGCAGTATCTGGATCGCGAGACCGGGTTGCACTACAACACTTTCCGGTTCTACGATCCGGACATCGGGCGATTCATTAATCCGGATCCGATTGGGGTGGTAGGAGGGGTTAACCTTTACCAATACGCCCCCAACCCTATAACCTGGATTGACCCCTGGGGGCTATCGTGCTCCAGTGACGCGAAGGAACTTGCACAAAATCTTGGAAACAGACCTAGCGCTGACTACCGGGCGCACCATATCGTAATGTCGAATTCGACTGATCCGAGAATGGTGGCGTTGCGAACCAAGATGGATAATCTCGGGATACCAATCAATGCGGGTGAAAATGGTGCTTGGCTGCCTAAAGACACTGGCTCGCGCCTAGCCGGCGACTTATCGACCGCCCATGCTGGGGAAGGTGTTCACAGTAACGCATACAAACAATACGTTTTTGATCATTTGGATAATGCAAATACGGTCCCCGATTTTCATGCTGGATTGGATAAAATAAGGACCGACCTTGAGAGCGGGAAGACTTTCCCCAGGAAAAGATAGGTGAGAAATGAAGAAAGACGATCTTGTTAAGCTGCTGCATGAAAGTGATGGAGCTTATTCAAAGTTTTTGAAGCACGCGAAAGAGAACACTAAATCAGAAGGGTGGGGAACTGGTGTCGGTGCCCCGTTTTCTCTCGAGCCCTATCGTACTGAGATACTTGGAGTGAAGCCCGGCCGTATGTTGAAAGGCAAATCGGAGCCCGGACCCCGACGGTATTGTTATTCGTACGATGATCAAGGGCGAGTAATACATATGGTTGCGTATGGTAAATTGGGCGGTCCACCCGGAAACCAGGATTGGATGCGTTCCGATGATTTTTATCAATATTCAGAAAATTCTGCAACTCGGTACGTATATGGAAATACATTTAAAGAGAATCCCGATTCGCAGGTGACTCGAGTTGTGCGATTGAACTATTTAAAGGGAAAGGTCTCTAGTGTATTTCAGCTTGAAAAACGAAATCTTGAGTATACGGAGACGAATTATTCATATGATGCTGATGGGAGTATTGTCGGGATAGTGGTTAAATGGCCGGAGGGGCGTTTTCCTGATCGAGTGTTATCGGTGGAGGGCGGCGGCGGTGATGTGAAGATTTTTGAAATTCGTGGCGAAAGAAAGATTCCCGTTTATCCGGAGCCTTAACGCGATCGGTGGTTGGGTTAACTTAAATAGAAGAAGCAGCGGTTTTCGTGCGGCAATTTGTCCCTCGCTCCCGCTGGAGGGAAGTTTCGAGAAAAGGGTGCCGGAGATATGCAATAAGAGCGAAACGGGGCGGTAGTCGATGATCCATATGGGTGCCGATGGCCGCGCTGGATCCTGCATGCCCCTAGTGAGAGGTCGGGCGATGAATAGGGATGAATTGATCGTACTGGTCGGAAGAATGAGAGAGTCAAATTATGCCTCCGACGAGGAGGCTGAAAATGACATTGAAATTTTGAATGCGAATGTGATTGATCCGAGTGCAATGGATTATATATTTCAGAAAAAGTGCGAGGATATGTCGCTGGAGGAAATTGTGGAGAAAATGCTTTCGTATAAACCGATGCAATTGTAAGTTGTGTTAAGAGCGGGGCGCGCGGAGGGCGATTCGTCCAATAACCAAGGGTGGTGTTTGAGTGTGACTCTTCTCGAATACGCGGACTTTTGTCGATCTGGCTGAAGGGGTTTGTGTTGATATTTGTGATTTATAGTCGAATAAAATGAATTCCATATGAGCTTGTGGGTAAAAGAGGTGTAACGGTTGGGGGGGCTCGTGCGAATTTATAATTCTCTGTTGGGGCTAACCGAAAATATCCAGTCGTTGCCAGAAAAAGACTGGATTTACGCAAATGTTGATTCCTGGCGGAGTGACCCAGAGCGGGCGAGGTTTTTCTACATCCCGTGGGATTACATTCAAGATCTGGATGATGATGAAATTTATGTGGACGACGAGGGCATGGAGATGCCGAAGTCAGTTGAGAAGTATAACTTGAGATGTTGGATGTTGGTGAATCAGCTGAGCCATATTTTAAAAAAACAAGATCGATGAAAATGATAATGTCAGGTGGTTTATTGATGAGATAAATTATTATCGTGAAAATGATGAATTTAGGACTTAAATTTTAACATCGAGAAATTTGCAATACTGCTTGATTATTCGGTTCGAGCAGTCATATGACATTCTTTCGCGTTGATCGGTCGCGAGCGAAAATAGATTAAAATGGAGAGCTGATCAGGTGGTCTCGGTAAGTTGGTTTCAATGCTTGTATTGCCGGGGCGACGAGGCTTGTGTATACCATTTACTGGTTCATGGCACGCGATCCGACTGGGTCGTGCGGCGGTCGAATTTTATCGCTATGCCGTGAATCCACGTATGTGGACCACTACATTTGGTTGCGCGCTTCACCAAACTGCGATGACTCTCTACACGCTCGACGGGCAATGAGATTATGGGGGCACTATTTAAAGAGGGAGTGCTGCAAGTGGGATTGGCAAGGCTTATGGTCCATCTATTTCTAGGCAAATAAATATAAATGATTTCTAAGCTTGGTCGTTGCTTGAGCGTTGTTCTTCTGGAAGATATTGATTTTCTTGGTCTGGTTGAAAAAAATCGAAAATGCATTTGGTGCGCGTCTTTCGGTGAAGGATAAAAAGGGGCGTTGTATCGCAGATTGGGATGGCGATGATTTTTCTATCGAGGTCGTTGATCGGGTTGATCGACTTGCTGATTTTTTGTCTGATGGAAATCACATTGTTGATGTTTTTATCGAGTCGGATGAGAATTTCAATGAAAAATTTGAGGGTAAAATAAAATCCATCTTCAAAAATGGTGGGGTTGCGTGGGGTCGTGCGGTATGGTCGCAAGTTAGTCGAGATGAAAGTTTGCGAGAGATATATCCTGATTCGGATTGATTTTCAATTGCGAGTGTTGACGGGGTTTTCTATTGCGACGTCATTCATTGCCGATTTTTGAGAAGCAGATGAGGCTGTCGCACAATAGCGCTCCGTTGTCCGGTTGTGGGATTTCGTTCGATGATGGCAAGCGTGGACACCCGTGTGACAAGGCTGGCCGAATCACATCGGCCGTGTTGTACGCGTTTCACGTGTTGAAACATTGAGGTGTGTAGATGGACGTTGAACTGAAAAAGAAGTTTGAGAAGAGATTGCAAGAGGTTCTCAAGGGAAATATAAATGAGATCGGCGTCAAGGTGTCGAGAGGTGAAATTATTGTCGACCGCGAAGGGGCGGGTAGTGGGCGAATCGGATTCAGGTTTCTAAGAAATGCAAACGGGTATATTCTTTCTGCTGCTGCTGATTCTCCTCGTCTTCAGGATTTCTATGTAGGCAGTAATCCTCCATACAAGTCAAAGATTCCGACGGGGTTGGTTCTGGCGATGAATACATCTATGGAAGCGGTAAAATCATTTTCGCCGAGTGTCGGCGGGGTGGTTGATTTGCCGCGGAATGAGGTGGAGATGGAATCGACGTGTCGATGGATATGTGAAAAAGTGGTGGGTATTTACTTGCCGAGAGTGGTAAATGCGGTGGAGGTTAATTCGGGGTTGATTAAGGATGTAATGGACAACCCGAACTACTACTCGTACCCATTTTTGACTATCGTTTTCGCGGCGAAGAAGAATGGTGTCGGTCAAGATGGACTGGATGTCGAGTATTTGCTGGGTAAAAATGTGTCCGGGAATAAGTCGTTTGATCGAAGTATTTTGAAGGCTTATCTTTAAAGGTGGCGATTTGCTTGGGATCGCCTTGGTGTCAAAAAATAAAAATTACGCAGAATTTCCGCTTGACTCTTGTGGGGTGTTCGATGAATTAAAATTTTCTTCGGATGTATCACGTCCGCGAACAGTGTATTTGCGAGTTGACCTTTGAGGTGGGAAGAAAGATAAACTGCTCTTGCTGCAGTAGGTGTAGATGATGAACCGATCTAGCAGCCTCAGCGCATTCCGGAGGGATATCAGTCAATTATGGGAAAATTGAATGTTATTGTCGAGAAAATGAAGGCGGATTGGTCTGTGGCGAGAAGGGTTGTTCATTTTGGAAAGGAATGTCATTTTTTACTGAGATCTGATTTCGCTGATTCGGTTGCGTTTGATTCGGCGATTCGGGGTATTCCGGATTCCGCGTCCGAGCTTGCGAAATTTTGGAAAATATCCGAGCGGGCAGATTTATTCAAAGATGATGGGTACGGGCAGTGGGGCGTTGAGGTATTGTCTCCTCAAGAGGCCATTGATGAAACTGCGAGGCAAAGGGGAAGAAGGCCGCGAGAGTTTCTGAGTGGTGATGTTGTTTTTGCTCGTTTTTACGGGGATTCAGAATTATTGTTGATGGATCTTGCTGGTGCGGTTTGCGTTGCTTTGCCTTTGGATAGTCGGTGTGACTGGCCGAAGGTTGCGGATTCGTTTGAGGATTTTTTGGAAAAATTGACAGATTCTCAGGGGGCGAAATATTGGGAGCCTCCGGAGAAAAGTCGCTAGTCTAGGAGTGGCGATCCGGCATGTTTGGCAGTTCGAGGGGATTGTGAAACGGCAGTCGGGGAGTAGCGCAATCGATCCGGCTGGCAACGCGACGCACTTCGAGCATGGTTCGTATGGGTCACTCGTTCGCAAGGTGAGTGAGCATGGGCCTGCCAATGAGCTGGATCTCGAATACAACATTCGAAACCAGCTTAACACCGGCGTGACGAAGGACTATCTTGCTGTCAGACAACGCACTTCGAATTTGCGGCGTGAACTTGGGATACGACAACGCGTTCCAGGTCCCGAGACGGGCGTTGTGACCGCACCCGCATAGAACGAAACGCAGCCAGGGAATCGACTAACCATGCATCGGGGCGCAAAACGTGCGTTTCCAGGGACAATATTTGTATGGTGAGACTGGGGCTGCACTACACACTTTCCGAGTGTGCAGCTCGGACATCGGCTATTTCATCAATCTGGTTCCGTCACGTCTGCATGACCAGCGACGTCAACTGCGCCGCGCGCGTTACTTCCGTCTTCGCATAGATCGACTTGATCTGTGAGCGGATCGTGCCGATCGACACGCCGCGCAGCTCGGCGCATTCTTGCGGCGAGCGTCCGTCGCAACACAGCAGTACCGCGAGATCGGCTTCGGCCGACGACAGTCCGTAGAACACGCGCAGCCGCTGCGCGCGTGCCGCCGGCGAACGCAGGTCGGCTGCCGTCATCAATGCCGTGACGCCCGGCCGCTCGCGCAAAAGGCGTGACTGTTCGGGCACCGGTATCAGCGCGAGCGGCAGCGGTTCTCCCGTCGCACGGCGCAGCAACAGCCCACCGCGCGCGAACGCGCGCCGCCATTGCGCATCGTCGACGCAGCCTTCCGGCGCGAAGCGCCCGTTCACGATTCGCAGCGCAGGTTCCGCCGCGATCAGTTGATCGGCTGCGCGATTCGTATAGCGGAGTTCGCGTTGCGCGCCGAGCAAGAACACCGGCACCAGAAGCGCATCGAGCGCCGATTCCGCGGCGGCCACGCGTGCTTCGAGTTCGCCAATGCGTGCCTCGATCCGCAACGCGCGGCTGATGTGTGCGCCCATGCTTTCGATCGCGACGCGCTGTGCGTCCGACAGGCCCTGCGATTCGGGGCCGCTCTGTACGCTGAGGAATGCGCCGGTGTGCTCACCGCGATGGATATACAGGCCGGCGATGCTGCCGATCCCGTATGGTTTCAGGAATTCCTGGTAGAACACGCAGTGGTCGCGCTGTGGGCGGGACAGTTGCTTGGCGTCCTCGAACCAGCGACCAGTCGGCCAGTTGCCGGCGATCGGTACGACCGGGTCATACAGATAGAACTCGGTGTTGTATGCGCGGCGGCAATCGGCAACCCACGGCTCGTCGTCGCCCGCAGCCCGGTCGATGACCGGCACTCCCGCCGCATCGTCGAACGACAGCAGCGTGGCCATGCGCACGCCTACCGACGATCGCAAGCCGTTGAGCACGACTTCCCATCTCTGATCGCCCAGTGCTGCAGCGTAGATGTCATCGAGCAATGCCGATGGAATCAACTCGTTCCGTTGCATTTGGGTACCCCGCGCGATGCGTTCTTGTCGACGGCCTTTCGGGCATCTTACTCATTCTTGTGCGGGGTTCAATATGCCGGGAGCGCTTTCGGCTCGAAGCATGTTGCTTCAGGGGTGCTTCTCGTCAGACGTAATGGCGATTCTCAATGTTTTTCTGCCGTTCTTTTGCATACAGGACAAAAGCAGCGGAATCGCCGGACGAATCGGACATTGCATTTTTTCATCCCCAATCTGGGGGATGAAATCCGATCCAAACATTGCTGAAATCTAGCCCAATGCACGGGGGAACGGAATGGAGTTGACCCTGTACTTCCGGACACCGCATCACCCTTAGGTTGAGGTGCTCATCGCCTACCTGGCCCCCCGTTGAGAGCGCAATTCAAGGTGCTGCTCGTTGTAAGGTTGACGGGTGACGGTCAGATTCCTCGCTGCTATCACAGCGTCTGGCCTGGGCATAAAGGCGACGTAGTCGCGCTTCATCGAATCTCCCGAGCGCGAGCAAGGCACGGTCGTGGGCTTTGGCGGTCAAAGGCAAACTTCTGGCGCTTCCTGTTAAGAAAACCACATAACATGTGTTGGTTGCATTTTCCACACGTTTGCTTGGAGCCTGAGGTTTCCTATGGAACGACGCGTGTTTCTCTCGGTTCTAGGTTCGGCTGCACTCGCGAACAGTTTGCCTGCCTTTGCACAGGCCGATAGATTTGAAACACTGCTTCATCAAATCCAGAATGACCCGGAAATGGTTGAGCAAAGTTGGATCTATCGCGATAAGACGGGGGCTCGCGGCGTACCGCATGGTAAACCCTCTAAGCGGCTATTGAGCCAGCGGTCGATCGATCTGATTGTTGCCTGCGAGGTCGCGAGCGAGGCGGTCTACAAAGCAAAGTATCAACGACCGATCTGGCCAAAGGGGCAGTCAGGCGTGACTATCGGAGTCGGCTACGACCTGCAGTCCGCAAACGCAGCCATCATCGATCATGACTGGCCGATGCTCAGCGTGGACGACCGCGCGCTTCTGACAAGTGTGGCTGCACTCAAGGGGCCCGCCGCAAAGGCAGCTTTGCCGCGTGTGCAATCTGTCGAGATTTCTTGGTCGGACGCCTACACGCAGTTTCTCGCTTTCCTGCGATACCCCACCAAACAGACGGAAGACGCTTTTCCAAACTGCGGAATGTTATCCGACGATAGCTTCGGGGCACTCGTTTCGCTGGTTTACAACCGAGGGCCGTCGACGCATAACAACAAATCTCGGAAAGAGATGTACGAGATCAAGCAATTGATGGCAGCCGAGCAATTCGATAAAGTACCCGATCGAATTCGTGCAATGAAGCACCTCTGGCCGGGCCCCGACCAACGGGGATTACCCATTCGTCGTGAAGCAGAGGCCGCCTTGTTTGAGCGAGGGCGCCGTGCCTGAGGCCACTGCAATGATCACAGTCGCACAACCGGCACTGCGAAACAACAGTTGGCGAGTCCGATTCGGCCGAGTATTGTTGTTGATTGCAACGTCAATTGCATGCTGCGCGGCCTGCGGTCAAACACCGGTCCGCATTGCATTAGTTATTGGCAATACCCACTATAAGCCGAATCCCTCTCTGCCAAACGCATTATCTGACGCGCAAAAGCTGGCTGAACAATTAAGGCGACAGGGCTTTACCTTGCAGCCGAACAGTTACGATCTCGACCGCCCCACTTTAACCAACGTGATCGCTGCATTCGGGAAGCGACTGCGTGCGGCTGGAGACAACGCGGTAGGCTTTTTCTACTATGCTGGCCACGCTGCTCAGGATGAATTCGGCAACAACTATCTGCTGCCGCTCACATCCAAGGCGCGAACTCCCGCCCAAGTTCGCAACGAAGGCACTCCGTTGCAGCCACTGCTGAAGGACATGGAGGAGGCCGGCAACCCAATCAACATCGTTGTGCTCGATGCGTGTCGCCAATGGTATCCGTCTAATACGCCACGAGATCCAAAGGGACTGCACGACATGGGCCGCCGTGGCAGCACGCTCATCGCCTATGCGACACGCGCTGGCGATATCGCTGACGAAGGCGCTTCGCTGGAGAGTAGTCCGTTCTCAGGTCGCTTGATTGAAGCAATAGCGCGACATCCGAACGACCCGATAGTCCTGCTCTTTGACGACGTGAAGACGCTTGTTTCCAACGACACAGGCGGTGAACAACTCCCGCTCGTGGTTAACGGTCTCACTGCGTCAGGCCGCTGGAGCTTCGCCAGCGGCGAGTTCAACGGTGTGCCGGACAAACCTGAGCCGGTCGGAACGCCCGACAAAGTCACTCCTTTCCTGGAGGGCCTCGACCGTGCAAAGCTAGTGCACTTCTTCCGTGGCAGAGAATATTTTGCCGACGCGCTCCTCAAACACCGCGACGTCTTGGCCAAATACGAGATTAATACCCCGATCCGCCTTGCCTACTTTTTAGGCGCCATCGGTTACGAGACCGGGGGATTTAGAGCCAAGGAGGATAGGCTTACATATTCTGCCGCAGCTTTGCGTAAGGACTGGCCTCGCCAAGTGACATCTGACGAAATGGCAAGAAGCCTCGTTGGTAAGCCCGAAGCCATCGCCAACGTGATCTACGGAGGCAGAAGCGACTTGGGGAACGGGCCACCAGGAAGCGGAGATGGCTGGCGCTATCGTGGCCGCAACATATACGGCCTCCTTGTTGTCGGTCGGTACAACTACAAACGTTTCGGCGAAATGGTCGGCGTTGATCTACTCAATTCGCCAGACTTGGTCAATGATCCAGACATTGGATTGGCGGTCTCTGCGGCCATCTGGCACGCATACAATGTCAACCCGGCTGCTGACGCCGGAGACTTGGAACAGATCGCGCGAAGGTTACGCACCCCATTCAATCCCAAGGATACTGGCGAACGGAACTGGTGGGTTAGCCGGGCTAAGACCGCTGTCAATTAGCAGGCGATGGATCGGGGGCTTCGGCATTCCGCTCTGCCTCTCCATCAATCGCTGACCGCGTTCTCGTATGGAAGATCGTTCTACAGACCGCCATGCCCTGCCGATGCCTTTAGTCTCGGATGCGGTCGATCTACTACAACGCGGACTAGGACAATGACAGTCCGATATCCGATCTATCTCCTAACCATCGGCATGAGAGCTGGGCGTGTGTTGGAGCAAACACTTCCTGCGGCCGCTTGCCAACCATCCTGGACCACTCATGTCATGAATGATCAATGGCTGTGAAGAGGCGACACGACCTTTGACTTGGAGTCGACAGCGGTAGATTACAGTCCGACGACGAACTTCCGAGTTCGGCCAGGAGCCGCCGCTCGGTGACGATTTGCGAGTGACCGTTTGTGAGATTGCTACGGCCATCTACAGTGAAACTGCAACCCTTGTGCTTACTAACGAATCCGGATGTTTCCTCTGTAAAAGGGCGCAGCAAACGCTTCGCTTGCTTGATACATGCGGTTTGCCCGGAGAGCGTGGCCGCCGTCGTGCAAGGCGTGCATCCCATGTGAATTTGGACAAACATTTCTGGTTTTATAAGCTTCTTTGATTTTATAATCTGGGGGCAAATCAACGTAAAGTCCACTCTAGAGTCCTAAATGCTAAACGTCCAATTGTCGTTCGACTTGCCGGCCCCATGGGATAAGAAGAAGTTCGAATTGAGTAAGCTGGGCCGACTTAACTTTCTGGTTGGCCCCAACGGCAGTGGAAAGTCAAGATTTGCTGACTCTCTAAGGCATCACCTACCAAACTGCCGGACACTTGGAACTGAGCGCCTTCAAGGATTTGAAAAGAATGCGGGAATGGGGTTTCTCGGGGATAACTTTGGTCAAGGTTTTCAAAAGTCCTATTTTGATCATTTCAAAAATGCCGGGAAAAATTTCGGTGCTGGCTTAGATGCACTAGTTTTGCTAGAAGAGCGATTGGATCTGAGATTAAAAGTGGAGGCAACACTCAGTCATCTGTTCGGAAGGACAATTTCGTTAGAATGGGATTCTGGAAATCTCATTCCTAAAGCGATGATGGAGAATTCCTCAACTAGCTATCGGCTTGACAAGGATGAATGTCATGGCATAAAGGAGTTGCTCATTCTATTGACGCACCTCTACAACGACTCAAATGAATATTTGATCATAGACGAGCCAGAACTAAATCTCCACCCTCAATATCAAACGTTTTTTGTTGAAGAATGCCGGAAGGTTGTGTCACGAGAAATCAGTGGCACTGGCTTGAAATCAATACTCTTGATTACGCACTCTCCATTTATGCTTGATTTTAGGGGTGTCGATGATATTAAATCTGTAATTTCATTTGACAGAAAATTCGACATTCCGAAGACGCTTGCAAACTGTGACGACGAGACGACAGGGAGGCTGTCATCTTTGGTCTCGCGGATTAATGTTCATCATAAGCAGTTGTTTTTCTCCGATAATCCGGTTTTTGTAGAGGGCGTTTGGGACTTTCAGATTGTCACAGCGATCCAGCAGGCACGTGGCGTCTCTGTTGCAGGCGCAGGGAGTTGCATCATATATGCGGGCGGATGCGAGGAAGTAAATAAATTCCTAGAACTCTGTATAGCATTGGGAAAGCGCGCCGCATTCCTTTACGATCTCGATAGCCTTTTTTTGGGGACTTTGCGAGCGTGCGTGAAGGGAGATAATGAGGTCATTAGTTTCTTAGCGCGAATTGGTTTGGGTGGAAACTTTGGAAGCTACTGCGGTCAGTTAGATAAAAAATTGGGTGAAGCTGTAAATGCCGTTCTCGCTGCAAACGATTTGCCTGAAACTTTGGCAGATCTCCGCACGTTTCTCAATGGATTGCGCGATGGGGACACTTGGGAAACCCGAAAGTTGCAGAGAGCGCGGGTGGCGTTACTAACAGCTCTTGGGCGTGACCGTATCAATGTTCTCGCAGTACTCGGCAACGCCCTGGTCTCAGACATAGAGGGGCGTCTCACTCAAATCGGCGCAGCATTGAGAAGTAAAAATATTCAATTACTCCTGTCCGGAGCACTTGAGAATTATCTACCTTCATATGCAGGCAGCATATTCTCGATTTCCGACGAGCAAAAAAAATTGGCCGTCGAGGCCGAACTGGATGCTCTGTCGAAACCGATGAATGACAGTGACCTTCAGGCTCGATACGGGGGACTGTTCGACGCGATCCGCGCCTTACCTTCGAAGACTCGCGTCGATTTCGATTCCGCGGCTAAAGACCACATTGCCGATTACATCCACGAGATCCAGAAGTTGGTCATGCAACATCAGACATGGACCGTGAGTGACTTCCAAGAGCGGATGCGTATATGGAGAAGTGGCGTTGAACGTCTTCTGCGACTGACGACGCTATCTCGTGTGAAAGATATTCCAAACGGGTTTCACGCCGAACTGGAATTGTTACTCGGCGACTTCGGAGCGCCGAAGAGGACTGTACGTTTCTCTCATGAAACTAATGCTGGTATGAAGCAATTTTCCATCGTGAAAGTAGGTGACAGCAACGACGACATGGGACCCTCGGATCCACGAGGCGATCTGGTGCTGAGCACGCGTCAGGCTGGCTCCGTGGGCAGCGAGTGTCCCATTTCTTTGAAGGAACAGCCTGCGGCGTGATGTTGGTGAGTGACTTGAACGGGTCGGCTACGGTCCCCGCGTCGGGCGGCAGCCGGCCAGATGCGGTCGTTCGACCGGGGCCAACGCGCATGCCGGAGCGGCGCTTGATGTCCGTACTCCAGTCACGTGCCCGTCGCGCGCTCGCCTATTGACCCATGCTGGGGAGATTGATAGGATGGCCTCACTTTCAAAACGCCCTCCCGGTCCGCCGGGAGGGCGTTTCGTTTTGGTTCCTCCAACCAAAATGGAACCCTGAAATGAAAGCCTCTCTTGAAATCCGATCTGGCTCGGACGCCGGTCTCGGGTATGTGCAGTATGGCAATGGTCCAATTCGCGTGCTGGTCATGCACGACTGGCTCGGCGACCATTCCAGTTACGATGCAGTCATACCTTGGCTCGATGGCCATTCGTTTACCTACGTTTTCGTCGATTTGCGCGGCTACGGGCAATCCATCTACCTGGACGGTGAATTCACGGTCGAGGAGATTGCGGCCGATTGCCTTATGCTCGCTGACCGACTTGGTTGGAGGCACTTCCATATCGTCGGCCACTCGATGACCGGAATGGTCACGCAACGTATTGCGGCGGACGCTCCGTCCCGCGTCATAAGCGCGATCGCCGTATGTCCCGTTTCCGCAGCTGGAAATCGGTTGAGTCCTGATGCACTGGCTTTCTTTGCAAGCACCATAAAAGACGACGATGCCCTTCGGCGGTTGTTTCGCTTCGTCACCGGAGGACTTTCCGATTCGTGGGCTGAACGCAAGGTCCGACAAAGCCGCGACACAGTCTCACCTGCCTGCCGGGCCAGATACCTCGAAATGCTCGTCACGGCAGACTTCGTCGATGACGTTCGGGGTCTTGAAACACCGTATTTGGTCATCGTCGGTGATAAGGATCCCGGACTGGATTCGGAGGCAATGGCGCGCACTTTTCTCGCATGGCATCCGAACGCAGAACTGCAAGTTATCCCCAACTGCGGTCATTACCCGATGCAGGAGTGTCCGCCATATTTCGCAACCGTTATCGAAGGCTTCTTGAAGCGCGGCGCCATTTGACTTGACTGGCCGAAGGAAAGCTGTAAGCGGACATATTCGGGCACGGGCCTGGATTGTCCGCAACGGGTCGATCTGCGCCGGTCGTGCGTCACAGGGCGGCGGCCGGCCGCGTTCGGCCAGGAAGGGTCCTTCGTTGCAGCCGGAGAACGGACGTTCGAGCGTCTACTTCGGCTCGGGCACGGTCGCTCAAATGAAACGACCAGACGAGTGCGTAGCATAATCCCCGGAGGAATCGCGGCCTGCCTCACCGAGCGCCTGTGACGATGGGGTGTTGTCGTTTCAGTATCGAAACACGTGTTGTCAAATACCGCCAGGGATGCACGATGAATCGACAGAGACTTCTCGATGCTTTGAGCACGGATCTAGCTTCAAAATCGTACGTAGCTTTACCCGTTTCCAGTGTGCCGCGTTTGCATACTACTGGCGATAGCCAACTGGCTAACGCGATTAGAGACGATCCGGAGATCGCGGCGCTCATCGATAAGTGCCTGAATCTGAGCGCATCGGCTCAACCTGTTTCCATCGACTCATTTGCGTCGTCGCTTCTTGATCACGCCGTTCGAATTGGAGTGGAGGGCGCCATTGACGCCTTGGAGTCATTTTTGACTCAGGATCACACGCCTGCGTTGGAGATTCTCCTCATTGCTGGCGTTCGAGTGCCCGAAGTTGTAGAAGTATGCGAAGGGGTGATGCTCAGTCCAGTGAGGGATGTTCCGTCTGAAAGCCTTATCCGATTTTTCGAGATGAGAAACGATTGGTCATTACAGCATTTGGTTACCGGAAATAGCCCATTTGTTTTAATCGACCACCGCGCACCAGTGACTGCAATTTGGCGAAAAATCTGCGTAAGGCCGAAATGGCTTGATGCACCGGCCTTTCCTACAGAGAACGTCGATCCAGAGCCCAAGGTTAGACTGCGGGATATTTGCAATCTACTGACCATCTGCGGCCCGTGTTCACCTGCCCCGATTCGTCATTGGATAGAGCCGGAGGATGGAATGCTATTGAAAGAGCACATCGGACGAGCATGGGCACATCCGATTGACCAGGTAAGGGTCAGGGATGAAATGAATTTGTCCGCCGAGCAGATCGATGATTTCGTTGGTATTCTCACTTCGTATTTGAACCTTGACTTACACGTCAAGCACGCAATGACTGTACCGGTGCAGCGCCTGAATCGTGCCATACGACAAACAGACCATATAGACCGTGCGCTTGATCTCGGTATTGCTTTGGAGGCTTTATTGCTATCAAAAGACCCTGATAGAATTCAACTGTCGTTACAACTTAGACTTCGTGGCGCATGGTTGTTGGGCAACACTACCGAGGAGCGCCGTGAGGTATTTGATCAATTGAAGTTGATATATGACGCGCGCTCCGGGGCTGCCCATACGGGAAAGATTGGCTCAAATCCGGGGGAAATTGCGAGAAGGCAGGCTGCAATTGATCAAGGAATAATAATATGCGCTCGAGCGATACGGAAAATCGTCGAGCGGAACGGATTCCCTGAGTGGAGGGACATCTTACTCGGCGCCGACGGCTAGCCGATCTGAGTCCACGCTTAGACTTAATCAACTGCGCGCTGTCGGGTGGCCGACGAATGGCAGCTAGAAGCTTGAAAACCGTCAACAAATTTGTGGTGGGGAAATTGCCGCAATGGGTCGATTGCGGCCTGTGGAGGCTGTAGAAAAGAACGTTCCCGGCGAGCAATTTCTTTATGTCGAGAAGTCAGAGGAGACGGAGCAGAAGTCGCTTCTGTATCAAACTGTGATCATGTTGTGAGTGATACCAATTCATTCGAACTGTTTCAAATGATCGTGTCCCGAGTCGATCAACGTCCGCGTCAGTTTGCTTTTCCTTCCGCATCTGCGCATGCAATGGCGCGGCCCGCGCAGGCAAATTGCGTTCCTATGCCTAACGGCTAACGTTCGAGCAAGTCGCAAATATTGGGCGTTAGCGATGGTCTAATAGGCAATGTCCAGTGATGATCGCGCGTGCATCGCGCGCGCGAATGGACACAACGTAACCGGTAGGCCCTATCGAAACATTGCTTTCATCGGGGCAAAAACCAAGGAGGAATCCAGACCACAAAAATACCGCAGTAAACGAGCGCGGGCCGCAAGTGCTACCAACACTCACGACCCGCTAACCAAAGCCAACTTTCAAGGAGTTGCCCATGGCTAAGCCGAATCATAAAGCACGACCACCGAAGACGGAACGTTTCGTCACGATCCAGGAAATGTGGGGTACCCCGAAAACGGACATCAAGCCGGAGAGGTTCTACCCCTACATGAAGATTGGTGGAATGTGGCTGATCGAAGATGCGTGTTTCGTACCAGGCCAGAAGGCGCGAATCGATATTGAGCCTGGCAGGCTGATCATCACGAAACTGTAAAAGGCAACGCCGCAAGACGCGGCCGCGCTGCGCGACCTCGCGCAGCGCGCCGGGCAAGGCAGGGTAGCCGCTATCAGCCGCCCCAACGCATCACCAGGCGATATAGCACGACGACCGCGACGTTCCCGCACCACCTGTAGCCGTGCAATGCGTACCGGCGCCGTTGTCGTAGAACGTCCGGGTCTCCGGTTGCGCCACCGACGGATCAAACGGATTCGGCGTACCGTGCGGCCCGCGCGCGGCATCGTAAGTCCGCGTTGGCGCATACGAGCCGCCGCTGCCGACAGGTCGCGAGCCATTTGCCCGCAGGTATTCGTTCCAGTTCTGCTCACGCTGTTCATATCCGGGCAAAGCGCGCCCGAGGCTGTCGCTCCCACCCGCGCCGAGCGCAACGCGATTCGCGGGCAATACGAAATCGGATTCGGGTACGGCCGGAGTCTGCGATTCGAGCGTATCGCCTGACACACGCACCGGCCGCGTATCAGGCGTATCGAACGGGCTGCGTTCAGCCGGCGCAGCGTACTTTACGCGTCGGGTTGCGCGTGCCGAGCGCTCATCATCGCGAGCCACGGCCCGACGTTCCAAACGAAACACGTTGGCACCGCCCGAGCGATCGACCAGCGAATCGCGGCCCGAGGCGTCGACGGTAGAAACAGAAAGCGCACACGCGAGCGCGGCGGCGGAAGAAAGACGGAAGGGATGATTCATATGCGATCCGAAGCAGGTGATGTGCATTGAAAAAACGGCAGATCACTGGCTGGCGAGACTGAGCGACGGACGGGCGTTGAAGCGGCCCTGAAGCGACGGCGAAGCGCGGCGGGCGCGGTTCGCGGGAAGGCTGGCTGGATTGCAGAGGCGAGTTCGCATTATTTCATAAAAATAACAACCAGCTTTCGTTATGGCCGTAAACGTCAGCATATAGAAGGATTAACCGATCCAACCCGCCGCCCCGCGTTGGTGCACGCCCACGCAATCCTCAGTCGATTGATTTAAAACACACCGACCCCTAAAAACAAAAAATCCCACAATCCACGACCACCAATCGCCGCAAATCCCCACCCATCAAGGCACAACGCTACGAACCCACCCAAAATCGCAACCCAATTGCACCCACCGCAAACGTTCTCCACCAGCCCGAGTTGCTCCCAAATCGCCACCTCGCCCCAGCCGAGTTTCTCCGTGTTTTCCCTCATAGAAGCGGCATTTTTGACAGACGATTTAAAAACCCCCATATAATTTCGACTGCCTTGCCAACGGCTGTCGGACCATCCCTCCGAACAAGCAGTTGGCAAGCGGGGCAGGCGAAACGCTTGCGCAATGCAAGACGCATCACGATGTCTTTCCGAACCAGACGTCCCCCTTGGGGGACTGCAAGAGCCGGGCCCCGCTACGCAACATCCATCCGCAGGTCCGTCTTCATGTGTCTCGGGCGTGTCCCATGTCCTCGCCCCGGGTGCTGTTCGATTGCGCAAGTCATGCCGCCTTTGCCCGTATGACTAAACAACATCGAGGAGCTCCCAGATGACGCTGTCCCGTCTTACGTCCATTTCCGTCGCCGCCGTGCTGTTCGCCGCCGGCGCCGCCGCCGCGCAAGCGGAAACCGTGAAGATCGCCATCGCTGGTCCGATGAGCGGCTCGGTCGCCCAATACGGCGACATGGTGAAGGCCGGCGCGCTGACCGCGATCGAACAGATCAACGCGGCAGGCGGCGCGGGCGGCAACAAGTTCGAAGTCGTGCAGATGGACGACGCATGCGAACCGAAGCAGGCCGTCGCCGTCGCCAACAAGATCGTCAGCCAGAAGATCAAGTACGTGATCGGCCACGTGTGCTCGGGTTCGACGATCCCCGCCTCCGACATCTACGAGAACGAAGGCATCGTGATGGTCACGCCGTCGGCCACCGCGCCGCAGCTGACGGAAGGCAAGAAGCGCCACTTCATCTTCCGCACGATCGGCCGTGACGACCAGCAAGGCCCGGCCGCCGCGCACTACATCATCAACAACGTGAAGCCGAAGAAGGTCGCGATCCTGCACGACAAGCAGTCGTACGGCCAGGGCATCGCGTCGTCGGTGAAGAAGGACCTCGAAGGCGCGAAAATCCCGGTCGTGCTGTTCGAAGGCATCAATGCCGGCGATTCGGACTACTCGGCGATCATCACGAAGCTGAAGTCGCAAGGCGTCGACTTCGTCTACTTCGGCGGCTACCACCCGGAAATGGGCCTGCTGATGCGCCAGGCGCGCGAGCAGGGCGTGAAGGCGACGTTCATGGGCCCCGAAGGCGTGGGCAACAAGGACGTGACGGCGATCGCCGGCCCGGCTTCGGAAGGCATGCTCGTCACGCTGCCGGCCGACTTCTCGGCCGACCCGGCCAACTCGGCGCTCGTGAAGGCGTTCGCGGACAAGAAGCGCGACCCGAACGGCCCGTTCCAGATGCCGTCGTACGCAGCGGTGAAGATCATCGCCGACGCGATCGCCGGCGCGAAGACGACCGACCCGACCAAGGTCGCCGCGTACATGCACAAGACGACGTTCGACACGCCGATCGGCAAGGTCGCGTATGACGCCCAGGGCGACCTGAAGGCGTTCAAGTTCGTCGTCTACACGTGGCACAAGGACGCGACGAAGACCGCCGCCAAGTAATCCGGCGTACCCGCCCGCGCGCCCGCCCTGTCCGAGACCCGGACGGGGCGGGCGTGCATTCGCGCCGCGCATGACCGCATTGCGCGGCCGACGGGCGGCCCGAGACGACACCGTGCGTTGCGCGCGGCCGACCGCCGTGATCCGGCGACGGCACGCGACGCAGCGCCAACGGGAGCTTCCCGCACATGACTGACTTCTTTCCTCAATTCGCCCAGCAGCTGGTCAACGGCCTGACGCTGGGTGCGATCTATGCGTTGATCGCCATCGGCTACTCGATGGTCTACGGCATCATCGGCATGATCAACTTCGCCCACGGTGAGATCTACATGATCGGCGCATACGTGGGCCTCGTGACCCTCACCGCCATCGGCATCTCCGCCGGCTATCCGCTGCCGCTCGTGCTCGGCGCCGCGCTGATCGTGTCGGTGCTCGTCACCGGCCTGTACGGCTTCGCGGTCGAGCGCGTTGCCTATCGCCCGCTGCGCGGCGGCCCGCGCCTCGTGCCGCTGATCTCCGCGATCGGCATGTCGATCTTCCTGCAGAACTACGTGCAGATCGGCCAGGGCGCGCGCGACGTGTCCGTGCCGGTGCTGATCTCCGGCGCATTCGACATCCATCTCGGCGGCGACTACGACGTGACGATTCCGTATGCGCGTCTGCTGATCGTCTGCGTGACGGTCGTGCTGATGATCGCGCTCACGCTGTTCATCTCGCATTCGCGGATGGGCCGTGCGTGCCGCGCGTGCGCCGAAGACATGAAGATGGCGAACCTGCTCGGCATCGACACGAACCGCGTGATCTCGTTCACGTTCGTACTCGGCGCGATGCTGGCGGCCGTCGGCGGCGTGCTGATCGGGCTGACGATCGGCAAGCTGAACCCGTATATCGGCTTCGTCGCGGGCATCAAGGCGTTCACCGCCGCGGTGCTGGGCGGGATCGGCAGCATCCCGGGCGCGATGCTCGGCGGCGTGCTGCTGGGCCTCGCCGAAACCTTCGCCGCAGGCTACATGCCGGCCGAGTACAAGGACGTGGTCGCGTTCGGCCTGCTCGTGCTGATCCTGCTCTTCCGCCCGACCGGCCTGCTCGGCAAGTCGGACATCGAAAAGGTCTGAGGGAGACGCAGATGAGTCAAGTCATTTCCGTTCGCCGCCCGGCCGCCGACGCGTCGGTCGGCCAGGCGCTGAAGAACGCCGCGGCCGCCGCGCTGCTGACGGCGATCCTCACGATTCCGGTGCTCGGCCTGCAGCTGAAGCTCGACGGCTATCAGGTGGTGCTCACGCCGCACTGGCGTCCGGTGTGGATCGCGGTCGCGGCCGTGTTCCTGTTCCAGCTGTTCAAGCCGTGGCTCGTGCGCGCGAAATCGGCGGTGAAGCTGCCGGCGATGCCCGCGATGGGCGCGCAGCAGCAGCGCGTGATCATCTGGGTGCTGCTCGCGGTCGGCCTCGTGTGGCCGTTCTTCGGTTCGCGCGGTGCCGTGGACGTCGCGACGCTCGCGCTGATCTACGTGATCCTCGGCCTCGGGCTGAACATCGTGGTCGGTTTCGCGGGGCTGCTGGATCTCGGTTATGTCGGGTTCTACGCGGTCGGCGGCTATACGTACGCGATGCTGAACCAGTATTTCGGGCTGTCGTTCTGGGAGTGCCTGCCGATCGCGGCGATCGCCGCGGCGACGTTCGGCTTCCTGCTCGGCTTCCCGGTGCTGCGTCTGCGCGGCGACTATCTCGCGATCGTCACGCTCGGCTTCGGCGAAATCATCCGCCTGCTCGCGAACAACCTGACGAGCCTCACCGGCGGCCCGGACGGCATCTCGAGCATTCCGAAGCCGACGGTGTTCGGCTTCGAGATGGCGCGCTCGGCGAGCGTCGAAGGCGCGAAGACCTTCCATGAACTGATCGGGCTGGAATACAGCGGCGAGCACATGGTGATCTTCCTGTACCTGATCGCGCTGGTGCTGGTCGGCTTCACGCTGTTCGTGACGAGCCGCCTGATCCGCATGCCGATGGGCCGCGCGTGGGAAGCGCTGCGCGACGACGAGATCGCCTGCCGCTCGCTGGGTCTCAACCCGACGCGCATCAAGCTGTCGGCGTTCACGCTCGGCGCGGCGTTCGCGGGCATCGGCGGCGCGTTCTTCGCGGCGCGCCAGGGCCTCGTGAATCCTGAATCGTTCACCTTCATCGAGTCGGCGCTGATCCTCGCGATCGTCGTGCTCGGCGGGATGGGCTCGCAGCTCGGCGTGATTCTCGCGGCGATCCTGCTGACCGTGCTGCCGGAAGTCGCGCGCGGCTTCGCCGAGTACCGGATGCTGATCTTCGGTCTGGTGATGGTGTTGATGATGATGTGGCGTCCGCAGGGCCTGCTGCCCGCGAGCCGTCCCCACGTGGAGCTGCCGCAATGAGCGCGAATACGGAACTGTTGAAGGTCGCCGGGCTGCAGATGCGCTTCGGCGGGTTGCTCGCGGTGGACGGCATCGATTTCGACGTGCGCCGCAACGAGGTGTTCGCGATCATCGGGCCGAACGGCGCGGGCAAGACCACGGTGTTCAACTGCGTCGGCGGCTTCTACAAGCCGACCGGCGGCGACGTCGTGCTCGACGGCCACGCGATCGCGGGGCTGCCGAGCCACCAGATCGCGTTGAAGGGCCTCGTGCGCACGTTCCAGAACATCCGCCTGTTCAAGTCGCTGACGGTGGTCGAGAACCTGCTCGTCGCGCAGCACCGCAAGGTGAAGTCGGGGCTGTTGCCGGGCCTGTTCTCGACGCCCGCGTATCGTCGCGCCGAGAAGGAAGCGCTCGAACGCGCGGCCGTGTGGCTCGACCGGATGGGGCTGAAGTCGGTCGCCAACCGGCAGGCGGGCACGCTGTCGTACGGGCACCAGCGGCGCCTGGAGATCGCGCGCTGCATGATCACCGAGCCGCGCCTGTTGATGCTGGACGAACCGGCGGCCGGTCTCAACCCGCAGGAAAAGATCGAGCTGCAGCACCTGATCGACAAGCTGCGCCACGAGTTCGGCGTGTCGGTGCTGCTGATCGAACACGACATGAGCCTCGTGATGGGCGTGTCGGACCGCATCCTCGTGATGGAGCACGGCCGGCCGATCGTGATCGGCACGCCGGAAGCGGTCCGCAACGACCCGCGCGTGATCAAGGCGTATCTGGGGGAAGAGTGATGCTGAAGCTGGAACAGGTCCATACGCACTATGGCGCGGTCGAGGCGCTCGCGGGCGTGTCGATCGAGGTGAAGAAGGGCGAGATCGTCACGCTGATCGGCAGCAACGGCGCCGGCAAGACGACGCTGATGATGACCGTGTGCGGCACGCCGCGCGCGTCGTCGGGCCGCGTGCTGTTCGAGGGCAACGACATCACCGCGATGTCGACGCACCAGATCATGCGGCAGGGGATGGCAATCTCGCCGGAAGGACGGCGCGTGTTCCCGAGCCTGACGGTGCTCGAGAACCTGAAGATGGGCGGGTTCTTCGCGAGCCGTCATGAAATCGACGACGGCATCGAGCACGTGTTCAAGCTGTTTCCGCGCCTGAAGGAACGCGCGGCGCAGCGGGCCGGCACGATGTCGGGCGGCGAGCAGCAGATGCTGGCGATCGGCCGGGCGCTGATGAGCAAGCCGCGCCTGCTGCTGCTCGACGAGCCGACGCTCGGCCTCGCACCGCTCGTGATCGCGCAGATCTTCGACATCATCCGGACGATTCGCGACGAGGGTGTCACGGTGTTCCTGGTCGAGCAGAACGCGAACAAGGCGCTGGGTGTGGCCGATCGCGGCTACGTGCTCGAAACGGGGCGCGTGGTGCTCGCCGACACGGGCGCGAACCTGCTGGCGAACGACCGGATCAAGCAGGCGTATCTCGGCGGTTGACGAGAGAAGGCCGCCGGCCTGCAATGGGCCGGCGGTTTACGGGAATTGTGTAGCCGATTCGGCTTCGATCGTAGCAATTTCGACTACACCTGGCGAAGCACTCGGATCGACGCAAAATCACTACGGCGACGCGAAACACCTCTATCAGCAGCGGTTCGGCCTCGACCTGCTGATGACTCTTCTACCCTAGCTGATCCTGAACGTGCTTTTCAGCACGTCGCGCAAATGCAGCGCGGCGCGATTGCTGTCGTCCGTGAGGATCGTGATCAGGTGCGGCGGCAGATCCGGCAGCGCGATCCCCGCGACGTTGCTCGTCAGGTTGCCGGACACGCGGTCGTGCTCGATGATGCCGACCGCGAGGCCATTCGCGATGCACGCTTCGACCGCCGGCGAACTCGCGCTCTCGAGCAGCATCCGGTGCGCGATCTTCGCCTTCTTCAGCGCGTTCAGCGCGGTGTCGCGGTACGGACATCCCTGCAGCTGCACGGCGATCGGCAGCGGCGCGTCGGGATTGAACTTGAAGGTGCGCGCGGCGACCCACACCGGATGGGTCTTGCTGAGCAGTTCCGCGTGCGGCAGCGCTTTCGGCACGACGGCAATCGTGATGTCGAGCTGGCCGCGGGAAAACAGCTGCTGCAGTTCCTCGCTGGAGCGCGCTTCGACGGTCAGTTCGAGCAACGGCCGGTCGGCGGCGAAGCGCGGCAGGAATTCCGCCATGAAATGCGCGGCATACGAATCGGGGATACCGAGCCGCAACTTGCCGGTCAGGATCTGCGGCGACAGCGATTCGACCAGCCGGTCGTGGCTCGACAGAAACTCGGTGGTGTCGCCGAGCAGCTTGTGGCCGAACTGCGTGAGCTCGACGGCCTGGTTGTTTCGCGTAAACAGCCGCTGCGCGACCATCTCCTCGAGCTTCTGGATCTGTGCCGTGACCGACGACGGGCTGCGATTCACATACGCGGCCGCATCCTTGAAGCGGCCGAGCTTCGCGACGGCGTGGAAGGTACGCAGCAGGTCGACGTCCAGAGTGCGCGGCATGATTTTGATTTTCCGAATCAGTGATTCAGGTAATGTCGATTGACGGAATTATTGCGCCTCCCTATCCTCGGGTCAACAGGCGGACGACGGCAGGCATTCGATCGAGCGTGACACGTATCCCGGGGAACGATTCATGTCTATCAATGATTTTGTAGTGGATGCATTGGTGCGGGACAGGAAGCTGAAGGCGGAGTCGGTATGGACGGTCGAGAATCACGAGAAGTATTCGACGTTGCAGCGCACGGACGATGCCGCGCGGCAACGCGAGGCGGGGCGTGAAGTCTTCGCCTTGATGCGGAACCTGAACGAATTGGGGGTTCGGAGTCCTGCATTATGTGCGGATCGCAACGGAAAAGGATCGTTGCGGGAAGCGATCGGTGCGTTGAGCGAGCGTCTCGCCACGTTGTCGCGCGGCCGCCATGTTCACTACATCGAACTCGGGCCCGAGCCGGTCAAGACGACCGAACTGATGAAGGGCGTCAGCGGCGGCGGCCCGGACCATCTGCGCTACACGGCGGTCGACATCAACGAGTCGTCGGAACACGCGATGCGCGACGCGATCATGCCGTTCCTGAAGACGCCCGGCTGTTTCAACTACATCGCCGACGACTACCGGAACGTGCAATGGAACCACATCGATCTGGGCCAGGACATGACCTTCATCACGATGCTCGGGTTCCAGGAAGGCAACGAGTTGCCGGTGACGATCGGCCGGCTGATCCGCAATCTCGGCGGCAAGTCGACCTACGTGGTGTCGGAGATGCAACTGTTCGTGGAAGGCCGCGAAGCGCACATCTACGACTTCTACCGCAACGAGAACATGGTGCGGTTTTCCGAAGTCGTCAGCCGGCAGCAGGGCTTCGAGCCGCACGGCGAGCATGACGTGTCGATCGTCCGGCTGAACCTGCTGGGCGATCAGTTCCACGTCGCGGTTACGCTGCAGCCGGTGTCGAAGGCCGGCGTCCACGGGCATCTGATCACCAACGTCTGTCTGAAATACACGCCCGAGCAATTCCGCCACGTGCGCAGCAGCCACGGCAACTGCCGGGTGATCGACGAGCTGCGCAGCGGGGACGGCAGCGTCGTGTACCAGATTGCGCAGTTCAAGGGCTAGCACCCCGGGGCCGCAACGACGAGAGCGAGGCACGCGATGAGCAAGGGAAATGCACTGCCGGTGTTTGCGCGCGGGTTCGATCGGGTGAGGCTTGCGCTGCGGACCTCGCTGGCCGGCGACGCGAATGTCGTGGACGACACGGTTACCGTTGCGGAACGGATGCGCTGGACGAGCGGCTTCCTGCGCGACGGCTATCAGGTGCGGTATCGCCGCAACCTCGACGATCTCGGCTATCGCGACGTGCCGATGCGCGGCACGCAATCGAACGCGCTCAACGCTGTGTGCAGCCTGCGCGGGTTGTTCTCCGACGAAGCGGTTCACGCGTTGCGCGAGATCGGCCGCACGCTGGAACGCAGTGCGTCGCACAGCAACTGGATCATCTCGAAGCGGGTGCGTGCGGTGACGAACCGCTCGCGCTTCATCGACGCCATGATGCACGACCGCGCGTTCCTGCTGCGGCTGTCGCGTCTGGCCGGCGCGCCGTTGATCCCGTATCCGATGATCAATGCGCGCTCGCAGTTCAACTATTACTACCCGACGCGCGAGCGCGACGACAAGGAACAGGTCGGCATGTGGCACACCGACGGCACCAGTTTCGTGCTGAACATCGTGCTGTCGGATCGATCCGAATACGAGGGCGGAAACTTTCTGTTTTACGAATCGACTGCCGAGACGTTCGATCGGCACGATCGCGAACGCGCGCATGTGAAGACGGCGGATTTGAGCCAGGCGGGCGACGCGCTGCTGATCTACGGCAGCAAGCTGTTTCATGGCGTCGAACCAGTCGAGGCAGGGCGGCGCATGTCGCTGGTGCTGTCGTTTCATTGCCCGTATACACGCGAAGACGACAACGGCTTCTGGCATCTCGCGTCGGACGACGGCATCTCGCGCACGGTCGTCAACTGGCTGGCACTGCAACGCAGCCTTCGCGACGACGCGGCGATGCAGTACCTTCGCCTCGGTCTCGAACCGATCCGGTTCGAAGACCTGGGCGACGCGCGCACATCCACGGCCACGTTCTGAGGAGCGACGTTCCGATGCAGCTCTTCCTGATCCAGCTCGTTTTCGTGTTGTCGTGGAGTTCCGGCTTCATCGGCGCCAAGCTCGGCGCGGAGACGGCCGGCGCATTCAACCTGCTGTTCTGGCGTTTTCTGCTCGTCACGCTCTGTCTGGCGATCGTCCTCAACAGGCGGCTCGGGCGCCTGACGCTGGAGAAGATCCGCTATCACGCGGTGATCGGCTTTCTGTCGCAGTTCCTCTACCTGGCCTGCGTCTACGTCGCGATCCAGCATGGGCTGCCGCCGGGCATCGCGGCGATCGTCGCGGCGTTGCAGCCGCTCATCACGGCGGCGATGACGACGTTCGAAGGCAGCGAGCGCAGCGGCGCGCGCCAGTGGGCCGGGCTCGTGCTCGGATTCATCGGCGTCGGCATCGTGATCGGCGGGCAATACGCGCTGCCGACCGAATCGGTCGGCATCGTCATGTACCTGCTGCCGCTGGTGTCCGCGCTGGGGCTGTCGATCGCGACGATCTATCAGCGGCGGCGCGCGCTCACGACGGTGCGCAGCAACGAGGACGGGTTGTTTCTGCCGCTGTTCGTGCAGGGGTGCGTGAGCCTCGTGCTGTTCGCGGCATGCGGGCTCGTCACCGGCGATCTGCATGTGCCGACGCAGCCGAACGTCTGGTTGTCCGTCGTGTGGCTGACGGTGTTCTCGACGTTCATGGCTTACCTGACGTTATGGGCGCTGCTCAAGCGCATGCCCGCGACGCGCGTGGCGACGCTCGTCTATCTCGAACCGCCCGTGACGCTGACCTGGGCCGCGTGGATGTTCGGCGACCGGATTCCGGTGACGACCTATCTCGGCATCGTCGTCGTCGCGCTCGGCGTGTGGCTCGCCAGCAAGCATGGCGAACGGTTCGGCCGGACGCGTCGGCCAGGCATGGAAGCGGCCCGCGGCAGCGAGCCGGACGCCGGGTTCACGCGTGCAACGCCAGACCCTTCACGGCTTTATCCACGGCCTTCTTCGGCCCGTGCAATGCAAGGCCGACCAGATCGAGATTCGTCGCGTCCCCGGCGCGAAACACTTTGCGATTGGCCGCGTCGTGCCCGGTCGAGAACATCGCGCGCACGTACGGCACGATCCTGACTTCGCGCGACAGCGCGTGCCGATGCGCGGCCTGCAGGCCGTCGAGATCGGCCGCGAACACCAGCATCGGCTGGCCGAACATGCGGCCGTAGCGATTCCCGGCCGCATCCTCGTAAGGCTCGCCGAGCGCTTCGGGCGCGCCGGCCGCGACGCCCGTCGCGAGAAATGCGACCACGTTGAGTTTCTGCCACGCCGCGAGATCGTCGCGCACGATCAATGCCACTTTCGTATCGAACATGAGTGCTCCTCGTTGAAGCGCTCATGATCGGATGGCCGGCGCGATCAGTCTGGAACGTTTGTGCACATCCGCCGATAGGCGGCCGGCGTCATCCGGTACGCGCGGCGGAACCAGCGGCCGAGGTGACTCTGGTCGGCGAAGCCGACGTCCGCGGCGGCCTGCGCCGGCGTGCGGCCCGCCGCGAGCAGCCGGCGCGCCGCGCGCAGGCGCAGGCGAACCAGGTACGCGTGCGGCGACGTGCCGTACGCGCGCTGGAACAGCCGTGTGAGCCGGAAGCGATCGATGCCGGCCCGCTCGGCGAGTTCGTCGAGGCCGAGGTTGCCGTCCAGATGCGCGTGCAGCAGGTCGCGCACGCGCACGATCGCCGGCGGCACGGTGCCCGTGCTCGCGTCGGCGCTTGCCGCGACCGACTCGCGCAACTGACCGCCGAGGCGCATGAGGAGACGGTCGAGCGTCTGGTCGCGCGCGAGCTTGCCTTCGTTGCCGTGGATCGCGAGAAACGCGTGGCGGATCGCGTCGACGAGGCTGCGATCGTCGACGAGCGTATGGCCGAACGCGGCTTCGACGCCGCTCAGGCCGGGAAGATCGATTCGGCGGGCCGCACGTTCGACCCACGCCTGCGGCAGGTACAGCATCGAGTAGGTGAAGCCGCCGGCTTCCGGCGCATGGCCGTCGTGCAGCGCGCCCGGCTCGATCAGGATCGCGCGGCCCGGCACGCTCGTGTGCAGCGACCGATGACACTGGAAACGCTGCACGCCTTGTTCCGTGAAGCCGATCAGCATGTCGTCGTGATCGTGCGGATCGTACGCATGCCCGCTGAAATGCGCGCGCAGGCTTTCGATCCCCGTTTCCGGATCGCGGCGCGCGACGAGCCAGTGTTCGTTCGTGCCGTTGTCGTTTGCCGCGCTTGCCATCGCTCGCCTCGCTGCCCGTCGTCGTTGCCTGCCGGATAGTGTACGCAGATCGTACGCGCTTCGTGCGGCAGCGACGGGCGGCGGGGTTACAGCGCGCGTGCGATCGCCTGTTCCAGCAGCGACAGCCCGAGATCGATTTCCGCTTCGCTGACGGTCAGCGGCGGCGCGATCCGGAACACGCCGCCCATGCCGGGCAACTGCACGATGTTCATGCTGAGCCCGAGGTTCATGCATTCGCGCGTGATCTTCGCGCCAAGGCCGTCCGCCGGCTCCTTCGTCCGCCGGTCCTTGACGATCTCGACGCCGAGCAGCAGGCCGCGCCCGCGCACGTCGCCGATGCAGTCGAAGCGCTCCATCAGGTCGAGCAGCCCGCGCCGCAGCCGGTCGCCCATCACGTTCGCCCGCTGGACGAGGCCGTCGCGCTGCACCACGTCGAGCACGCGCAGGCCGACCGCGGCCGGCAGCGGGTCCGACACGTGCGTCGTGTAGAACAGGTAGCCGAGTTCGTGCGCGCGTTCCTCGATCCGCGCGGACGTGACGACCGCCGCGAGCGGCAGCCCCGCGCCGAGCGTCTTCGACAGCGTGAGGAGGTCGGGCGTCACGCCGTCGCGCTGGCACGCGAACATCGTGCCGGTGCGCCCGACGCCGGTTTGCGCTTCGTCGAGGATCAGCAGCATCCCGCGCTCCTCACACTTGCGCTTGAGCGCCGCCATGTAGCCTTCCGGCAGTTCGATGATGCCGCCCGAACTGAGGATCGGCTCCGCGATGAACGCGGCGAGGTTGCCGCTCGACTGGCGATCGATCAGGTCGAATGCGTAGTCGAGTTCGGCGAGATAGTCATAAGTGCCGTTGCGCTCGAAGCGCGGACGGTACGTGAACGGCGCCGGAATCGCGAACGAGCCGACGGCGGCCGGGCCGACGCCCTTGCGGCCGGCGCTGTACGTGGCGGATGCCGCCGCGCCCGTCATCCCGTGCCACGACTGCGCGAAGCCGACGATCTCGTACTTGCCGGTGACGAGCTTCGCCATCCGGATCGCCGCTTCGTTCGACTCCGCGCCGGTGCTCAGCAGCAGCGCGCGATCGAGCCCGGGCGGCGTGAGGTCGGCGAGGCGCGTCGCGAGGTCGACGACGGGGCGCGACAGCATCCCGCTGAACAGGTGATCGAGCTTGCCCGCGTATTCGTTGATGACGGAGACGATCTCCGGATGGCTGTGCCCGAGCACCGCGCTCATCTGGCCCGACGTGAAATCGAGGATCGCGCGGCCGTCCGCGTCGTAGACGAAGCTGCCTTGCGCGCGCTCGATGATCATCGGCTCGAACGTGCCGCCGTAGCGGATCAGGTGCTGCCTGGCGTTGTGCCAGAAGGTTGCGTCGTCGTTCAGGGACATCGGGCTTCTCCGGACAAGGGCCAAGGATCGCTTGCAGTCTAGGCGCCGGTCTGGTTTTATGGAAACGAATAGTTCTTATGCAAGGTAGAAAAGGAGCTAATACCTTGGCACGTTCGCTCGAAATCGACCTGCTGCGCTCGTTCGTCGTCATCGCCGAAGTGCGCTCGCTCAGCCGCGCGGCGGCGCGGGTCGGCCGTACGCAGTCCGCGCTCAGCCAGCAGATGCGGCGGCTCGAGGAAAGCGTCGACCAGCCGCTGTTCCAGCGCACCGGGCGCGGCGTGCTGCTCACGCATCCCGGCGAGCGGCTGCTCGTGCATGCGCAGCGCATCCTGCGGCAGCACGACGAGGCGATGGCCGACCTGTGCGGCACCGGGTTGTCGGGCACGATCCGGTTCGGCTGCCCGGACGATTACGCGGGCGTGTTCCTGCCGTCGCTGCTGCGGCAGTTCTCGAGCCAGCATCCGCAGGCGATCGTCGAAGTCGTGTGCGGGCCGACGCCGCGCTTGCTCGAACAACTCGACAAGCGGGCGGTCGATCTGGCGATGGTGTCCGTGCCGGACGATGGCTCGGACGGCGACTTCATCCGCCGCGAGCAACTGGTCTGGATCGGTTATCCGGGGCTCGATGCGGCGCGGTTCGATCCGTTGCCGCTCGCGCTGTCCGATCCCGATACGCTCGATCATATTGCGGCCGGTGAGGCGCTGCGTCGCGCCGGCCGCGATTATCGCGTCGCGTATGCGAGCAGCAGCCTCGCGGGGCTGACCGCGCTGGTGCGTTCAGGGCAGGCGTTCGCGGTGATGACGCAGACGGCGGTGCCGGCGGATCTCGCGATCCTCGCCGGCGATCGCGGATTGCCGCCGCTGCCGGCGGTCGGCATTACGCTGCGGTTCGACCGGAAGCGGCCGTCGCATCTGACGGCGGCGTTCGCGGAGCATATTCGGTTGACGCTGCCGTTGTTGTGAGGCATGGCGTGTGGTTGCCATGACCTCATGCTCCGATACTGATTGGCTAAACCGAATGTCGAGTCCGGCGCGCTTCGCGATTACATGCACGTGCCGCACGATGTCTCGCGCCGGCATGACGAATCGTAAGCCGGTCTGTATCACCGATACAACTTCGGCCCGCGACCCGTCCTACGATGTCCTCAGGGCTTCTGTCCGATTTACGCGCACCGACGGCGAAATAGACGTCCAAGCGAGCGAAATGATCGTCGGGGTCCCAACACGAAGCCGGCCGCCCCACCTTGCTCGCGCAAGATGACGCAGTGTCCGGCGCCGCGACCTCGAATGCGGCATTGCCAGTGCGTTCCGGATCCACGGGATGCCGTTCGGGCGATGTTGCCGGCGCCTTGACGGGAAGTCGTCGCTCAGGATGATGCTGCCGCCGCCGTCAATCGTCCGGCATCAACGATGTTCGACGCGAAGCCTGCGGCGGAAGTCGGCGCGCGTCACGTTGCTGGTCCGCGGGATGCGGCGCGACACGATACTTCGACACGCGTCGAAACGAGACGCGGCGGGACTCCGATATAGTCGGGCATCGAACACGATGCTGGCCGTCATGCGCAGGTCGACCCTGCCTGGAGATTCCGATGAATGATTCCGTCGATGCCGACATGAACCGTATTTTCACCGCGTGGCACGACACGGTGCGCAAGCGCGACCTTGCGGGAACGGCTGCGCTTTATGCCGAGCGCGCGGTACTCGAAACGCCGCTCGCGCTGGCTGTTTATCCGGAGCGGAACAGCGGGTTGGTGGTCGGGCGCGACGCGATCCTGACGTTCTTCGAGGACAGCATCCGCAAGTTTCCGGGCGACCTCGCACAGTGGTACCGCACGGGTGTCTATTTCGTCAACGGAAAGCAGCTCACGTGGGAATATCCGCGCGTCGCGCCGGCCGGTGATCAGGTCGATCTTATGGAGATGATGGACATCGATGACGGTCAGATCGTCAGCCACCGCGTGTACTGGGGCTGGTACGGCGTCAGATTGCTCGGCGGCGCGCTGGCCGCGGCGAACGCCGGTGTATCGCGATAGACGAGACTGATGTAACCCATGGAAAACGCACGAGTAGCGAGCGATGTGCGCGGGCGGCGCCGGCTGGTCATCGTCGGAGGGGGCGCGAGCGGCGTCGCCGCGTTCGCGGCAGCGGTCCGATTCGGCGTCGCGCAGTCGATCGACATCGTCGATCCGCTCGGAATCGGGCAGGGCGTTGCGTTCTCCGCGCTCGATCCGGCGCTGCTGTGCAATACGTCGGTCGAGACGATGTCGATGCTCGACGACGATCCGGACGATTTCCGCGCCTATTTGCTATCCATCGGCGTGTCCGTGTCGCGCGACGCGTTCGTCCCGCGTCGCTATGTGTCGGGCTATCTGGTTGCGTGCCATGCGCGCTTCAGCCAGCAGGCCCGCGACGCGGGTATCGATCACCGTCTGGTGAGAGCCGGCGCGCGGCATGTCGAAAGAATGGCGGCGGGCGGCTACCGTTGCTGGCTGGACGACGATACGGCGCTCGACGCGACTGACGTGCTCGTGTGTACGGGTAACGGCGAATCGGCCATACCGGAGCCCGTGAAGGCGCACGTCGGCGCGCCGCGAATTTTCGCGCGGTTTTATCCGGAAAGGGCGGTGCTCGCGCAGCTCGCGCCGCAATCGCGCGTGCTCGTGCTGGGCAGCCGGCTGACGGCGGTCGACGCGGCGTTGCTGCTGTGCCGGAGCGGTCATTCGGTCGTCATCGCGTCGCCGTCGGGCCGATTGCCGGCGGTGCGCACGGCGACGACGCGCGTGGCACCGATACCGGTCGACACCGCCGCGTACGCCCGTCTCGACCTGAACTCGAGCGCATTGTCGTGGCGTCTGATGCGCATCATCGCGCGGTCGGCGCGCGCGGTGCGCGGGCGCGCGCTGCGCGACCAGGTGGTGCGGCTGCGCGATCCGGTCGAACGACTGCGGCGCGAAGTGACGCTGGCACGCGACGGCGCGACGGACTGGCAACACATTCTGGTGGCGAACATGGACGCGGCGGAAGCGCGCCTGCGCAGCGAACCGCCGGCGCATCAGAAGCTGGCGATCGACGCGTGCTCGCGCGCGATGGGCCGATATCTGTTCGCATGCCCGCTCGGGAATGGCGAGAAACTGCTCGGCTTTGTGGAGCAAGGGCGGCTGCGCGTCCAGGCTGGCGTGCCGGCGGCGCTGCACGAGGTCGGCGGGCGCTGGCGGATCGACTGGCAGGATGGTGCGTCGGAAACATACGACGCGGTGGTGTGCGCGACCGGCTTCCAGAAGGCGCCTCTGCGCGCGAGCGAACACGCGCTGGCGTTGTCGGCCGATGCGGATGTCACGGGCGGCGTGCCGCGCGTGTCGCACGACCTCCGGGTCTGGCTCGCGGGCGCCGCGCGGCCGGAGCGAATCTGGACGCTCGGCGTCGCGTCTTATGCCGGCGCACCGCTGATCAACGCGGTTTATCAGGCTGCGCGACAGGCGGGCGAGCTGTGCCGGCGCTGGCGCGCCGACGACCAACGCCTTGATGAACGAAATGCCGTTGCAACGGAGGCAGGATGAAACTGTATGGCGACCGCGGGTCGAGCAACACGCGGCGGGTATTGACCGTCGTGATGCACGAGTCGCTCGACGTCGAATTCACGCCGATCAACTTGTTCGCCGGCGAGAATCGCACGGAGGCCTATCTCGCACTCAATCCGAACGGAACCATTCCGACTCTGACCGACGGTGATGTCGCGCTGTTCGAGGCGTCGGCGATTGCCATTTACCTGGCCGAACGGTCTGGCTCGTCATTATGGCCGGCAGGCACGGCACGCGTCGACGTGCTCAAATGGATGTTCTGGGCCGCCGAGCATTTCCGGCGCGGGCCCTCGGTGCTGATCGACGAGCGCTTCATCCACCGGCTGCAGGGACGAGAGGAAGACCCGGTGCTGGTGGCCGACGCACTGCGATCGATTCGCCGGTATGCGCAGGTGCTCGACGACCATCTCCGCGATCGCACGTTCGTGGTCGGCGACGTGCCGACGCTGGCCGACATCGATCTCGCCGCGCCATTCAGCCACGTGCCGCGTACTCGCGCGCCGTTCGGCGACTACCCGCATCTGTCCGCGTGGCATGCTCGGTTGCTGGACGCGATACCCGCGTGGCGCCGGACAGGTGAGGATCTGGAGCAGCGCATCGTGGAAATCGAGGCGGCTTTCGTGTCCGGCGCTTACCGCCGCCAGCCGGCGTTGCAGGCGGCCGACGCGTCTGCGTGATGCCGCCGGTGCGGCCTGCCGGTCAGGCCGTCTCGCGATATTCGGCGAACCGCGGCGCACCCCGCTGTGCCTGCGCGTCAAGTTCGGTGTTGCGCTCGATGCCGAAGTGTTCACGCAGCGCGTCCCAGCCGGCCGGCGTCACGGCGACGACGCGGGTCTCATGACCGCGGGTCATCCATCCCCACGTGCAGAATGCGTTCATCAAATGGGCGCCGAGCGCGCCGGCAATATGATATTGCCGCTCGGTCCAGTCGAGGCAACGGTGCGCGTGTCCTGCCTGATTGGCGAACGGGCCGCCGACGTCGAGGCCGAGTTGCTGCAGCCACGAATGCCCGCTCGGTGTGAGTTCGTACGCGTATTCGCCGTGCTCGACGAGGTAGCCGCGCTCGAGCATGCGCTGCGTGACGGCAACGCCGATCTGGCCGGCGAGATGATCGTAGCAGCACCGCGCAAAGCGCAATTCCCGTGCGGAACGATTCGGCGTCGTGCGCCATGCCCGTGAGACGGGGCCGACGGACGCGAGGCTCTCGAGCACGCGGGGAACGTGCGGGCCGGCCAGGCTGTAGTAGCGGTGCCGGCCCTTGCTTTCCACCTTCAGCAGGCCGCCGTCAAGCAGTTTTGCGAGGTGCGAGCTCGCCGTCTGTGCGGTGACGCCGGCGGCTTCCGCAAGCGCGCTCGCCGAGCGGGCACAACCGTCCGTCAGCGTGATGAGGATTACTGCACGAACGGGCTCCGCGATCAAATGGGCCACGGTTGAAATATTGTGCTGACTCACTGTTTCTCTCCGGTTCTATTTATTGTCTTCTTCGTATCGCGAACCGACGTTCGATCCGGCACACTTCGATACGCTCCGAAGCATTGTCGATGGCCCCACGCTTATAGTCAACACGCTATTCCGTAGGGGGCCTCATTCACGTGAATGAAACAATCGCATACAAGAAAAGCGTGCTGTTGGCAACGAGCCTCAGCTATGTCGTCGTCATACTCGACACGTCGATCGTCAACGTTGCGCTCGCGCGGATCGCGGCAACACTCGGCTCCGATGTATCGGGGCTGCAGTGGGTCGTCAATGCCTACACGCTGACGTTCGCGAGCCTGCTGCTGACGGGAGGCTTGCTCGGCGATCGTCTCGGCGCGAAGAACGTGTACCTGACCGGCTTGCTGGTGTTTGCAGCCGCGTCGGCGTTGTGCGGCGCCGCGCCCGATCTCGCGACGCTGGTCATTGCGCGCGTGCTGCAGGGTGTCGGCGCCGCGCTGCTCGTGCCGTGTTCGCTGACGCTGATCACCTCGGCGTATCCGGACGCGCAGGAGCGGGCCGGGGCGATCAGCGTCTGGGCCGGTTGCGGCGGCATCGCGATGGCGGCCGGCCCGCTCGCGGGCGGTCTGCTGATTCACTGGTTCGGATGGCGAAGCATCTTTTTCGTGAACGTTCCGCTCGCCGTTTGCGGTGCGTGGCTGACGACGCGCGTTCCTCGCGCATCGCATCGCCAGGGGGGGGCGCATATGGATTTTGCCGGCCAGGTGGCGGCGATCATCGCGCTCGGGAGTTCGGTTGCGATCCTGATCGAGGGCGCGAAACTGGGATGGGGATCGACGCCGATTCTCGGCGGCATCGTGCTGGCCGTCGCGGCCTGGACCGGCTTCGTCACGATCGAGCGCCGCCGCGCGCAGCCGATGCTTCCGCTCGGCCTGTTTCGTCTTCCGGTGTTTTCCGCGTCGGTGTTCGTCTCACTGGTGTCGGCGTTGATTTTCTACGGATTGCTGTTCCTGCTCAGCCTGTATTTCCAGGAGAACCGCGGCTGGCCGCCGTTGCAGACCGGTCTCGCATTTCTGCCGCTCACCGTGCTGGTGACGGCCGGCAGTTTCTCGGCAGGCCGGTTGTGCCGGTCGTTCGGCGCGCGCCGGGTCGTGGTCGCGGGATTCCTGCTCTACGCAGCGGGTTTCGCGGGGTTGCTGGCGTTGGCGAGCGATGCGCCGTACTGGCGCGTGGCGTTGTGTTTTCCCGCGGTCGGATTCGGCTCGGGCGTGATCACGCCGGCCGTCACGGCCGCGATGATGGGCGCCGTCGAGAAGAGTCGTGCGGGCATCGCGGCTGGCGTGCTCAATGCGAGCAGGCAAAGCGGCTCCGCATTCGGCGTGGCGATCTTCGGCGCACTGATGAGCACCGCACAGACCCCGGGCGCAGGCGTGCGTGTCGCGATCTTCGTGGCGATCGGGCTGTCGCTGGCGGCGGCTGGATGCTGGCGTGTCACGCTCGTGCGAGCAGTCCGCGAGCCGAAACCAGCAATCTGATTCCATTCACTCGAGCAATTCAACCGGATCGCCGTCGGACGCGGTCTGCGACGCCGTGTCGGCGCGCATTGCGTGTCCGGGCCGCCGTTTCGCTGTCGCTTTGATTATCTAAGGACTTTAACCATGCGCTACTCGCTTACGGAAGCACCGATGGATGTCGTGGGGATCGGGATCGGGCCGGCCAATCTCAGCCTCGCCGCGCTCCTCAAGCCGCACCCGACGATTCGCAGCCGCTTTTTCGACCGGCGTGCCGAATTTCAGTGGCACGCGGGGCTGATGCTGCCGAACGCCGCGCTGCAGGTCTCGTTCCTGAAGGATCTCGTCAGCCTGGTCGATCCGACCAGCGCGCTGTCGTTCCTGCAGTTTCTGGCGAGCCAGAAGCGGCTGCTCTGTTTCATCAACGCGAATTTCCCGCAGGTCATGCGGCGCGAATTCAACCAGTACTATCGCTGGGCCTGCGAACAACTGCCGAATCTCGAGTTCAACCGCGAAGTCGAGGCGGTCGAGACCGACGGCGACCTGATCGTCGTGCACGGGCCGGACTGGACGCAGGCCACGCGCCATCTCGTGCTGGGCACGGGGCAGCAGCCCAGCGTTCCCGACTGCGCGAAGCCGTATCTCGGCACGACGCTGCTGCATGCGTCGCAGTACCTGACCAACAACAATCCGGTAGAGGGCAAGCGCGTCGTCGTGATCGGCGGCGGGCAGACCGGGGCGGAGGTGTTCCAGCATCTGATTTCCGACGCGAGTGCGATGCCGGCGAGTGTCACGTGGGCGTCGCGTCGCTGGAATTTCGCGCCGCTCGACGAATCGTCGTTCACCAACGAACTCTATACGCCCGGCTATGCGGACTACTTCTACGATCTGCCGGCAACGCGTCGCGCGTCGCTGCTGGCTGAGCAGAAACTCGCGAGCGACGGGGTATCGTCCGCGCTGCTCGAGGCGATCTACCGGCGCGTATACGAATTGCGCCACGTGACGGGCCTGCCGTGCGATCTGCAGTTGCGCCCGGCGCGCGAGCTGGTTTCGGTCGCCCGCAACGGAAGCGGCTGGTCGCTGACGCTCAGGCACGCACAGCGCGACGTGCACGAAGCGCTCGAGGCCGACATCGTCGTGCTGTGCACGGGCTACACATATGGCATGCCCGCATGCCTCGACCCGATCGCCGACCGGATCGAGTGGCGCGACGACGGCTTCGTCGTCGACCACGACTATGCAATCCGCTGGAACGGCCCGTCGGGTAGCCGCATCTATGTGCAGAACGCTGCCCGGCACCAGCGCGGCATCGCCGACCCGAATCTCGGCCTGATTCCTTGGCGTTGCGCGCGCATCATCAACAGCATCGCCGGGGCGCAGTGCTACGACCTGGATGAGCGCGCGCCGTTCGTCCACTGGGAAGCGCAGGACCGCGTCATCCAGCGCGGCTTGCAGGACCTGGAGGTGATCTCGTGACCCGGATCGCAGAAGGTACGCCCGGAGACGATCGGGCGGCGTGCCAGGCGCCGGGCGCCCCCGCGTCGCTCGAACCTCTCGTCGTCGAAGCCGAGGAGGCGGTCGGTCTCGCCGGCGTGAGGCTGTTCATGCACACGTTCCGCGAGCGGATGGCGCAGGCCCCGCTGCGCAGTTCCCGTTTCACGATCGAACCCGGATGCGGCACGCAGGAAGACCGCCATGCGGTGCATGAGATCTGGTTCGTGTCGAACGGGAAGCTCGATGTCTGCTACGACGGTGCGTGGCATCGCGTCGACGCGGGACAGGCCGTGTTCTTCGAACCGTGGCGGCCACATTTCGCGCGCAATGTCGGCGAAGTGGACGCGCAAATCTTTTCGATATGGTGGCAATGAGCATGGCGCTTGAATATGATCTCGCGATCGTCGGCGGCGGCATCGTTGGTGCGTGGACTCTCCATCTTGCACAGCGCCGCTTTCCTCAATGGCGCATCTGTCTCGTGGAGCGATTCCGCGTCGGTGACGGCGCGACCGCGCATTCCGCCGGCGTGCTGCTGGCGACGGGCAGCACGCCGAGGGAGCGGAAGCTGGCAGCGCTGAGCGCCGAACTCTACCGCGACATCCGGGGCCCGCTCGGGCTGCGTACGACTGCCGCCGACGTGTTCTGGGTGACGCAAGCTGCGCGCGCGAGCGAACTGCAGCAGGTTGCGGTGGATTTCACGATCGGGGATGCGTACGTGCCTCCCGACGTCCTGCGCGACAAGCTCGTCGGACCGCTCGTACTGGGCGATACCGAGGTGTTGCTGCGAGGCGGGACGGCGGTCAGCCACGATCCTGCGCAGATCGCGCGTGGCCTGATCGCCGCAAGCATGCGGTCGTCGAACGTGAGTTGTGTGGAAGGCGCGGGTGTGCGCGAATTGAATGCAGGGACATCGGGCGTCGAGCTCCGGCTCGACGACGGCACGACGATGCGTGCCGTGCGCGCGGTGGTGGCAGCCGGGCCGTGGCTTGCCGGCGATCCGTTCAAAGCATTCGCCACGGCCGCGTCGGTACGCGTGAAGAAGGTCGTCGCGCTGCATGTAGATCGCGTTCCCCCACAGGACGCCGCCGCCGTGTTCTTTCCGCAATCGGACGCCTATCTCATGCCGTTACCGGCACGCAACCAGTGGCTGTTCAGCTTCCGCGCCGACGAGTGGGACTGCCGGCCGCTCAAGCACGCGCTCGAAATCTCCGCGCAGGACCGGTCGCTCGCGATGCGCGTCGTCGAGCGCTACCTGCCGGGCTCGAGCGATGCGTTCGTGGGCGGGCGCGTGTTTTGCGACGCCTATACGCCGAGCGGCGAGCCGCTCGTCGAACGTGTGCCGGGGATTCCCGTGGTGATCGCAGGCGCGGGTAGCGGCGCCGGTTTCCGGCTGTCCCCCGGCCTCGCCGACGAGGCGTTGCGTTGTTTCGAGGCGTGATGTGGTCACGCCGGTCAGTGCCAGCTCATTCGAATTCGTGAAATCGACCATGAAAACCGAATCCCGGAAATTCTTCCTGATGCCGATTCCGCCGACGCCGAACGGGCGTCTGCATCTCGGCCACATCGCCGGCCCGTACCTGCGCATGGACATGCTGGGCCGCCATCTTCGCAGCCACGGTCATCACGTCGACATCGTGTCGGCGGTCGATGGCTTCGATTCCTACGTGCTGTGGAAGGCGCTACAGGAATCGCGCACACCACAAGCGGTTTGCCGCGACTATCACAGCCGGATCGCGCGCGATCTGGCGGCACTCGATGTCGAAGTCGACGCGTTCGTCGATCTCGTGCAGGGCCCGCATGCGGATCGTCATGCGGCGAATGCGCGCCGCGCCGTCGAGCAACTGATCGAGCGCGGCCTGACCGAAACCGTGATCGAGAACGTGCTGTACAGCCGTGCGACGGGCCGTTATCTGGCGGGCGCGTGGCTCGTCGGCCGGTGTCCACAGTGCGACGCGCCGAGCGGCGGCTACTTCTGCGAGGCATGCGGCGCGCATTTCCGCCCGGAGGCGATGCGCGATCCGGAGCCGCGTGTCGGCGATGCGGAACTCGAATGGCGCGAGGTCGAAAGCCTGTTCCTGCGGATTCCAGACGAGGCCGCGCTCGTGCGCCGTCTCGCGTCTTCGGGCGCACCGCCGCAATTCATCGACGTGATTCGGCGGTTCCTTGAGCAGGAGCGCGGCCTCGTGCGGCTGACGGCGCCCGGTGACTGGGGCGTCTCGTGGCCTGCGGATCGCCTGGGCAATCCGCGCGTGCTGTTCGAATCGGGTTGGGAGTACGCGCTGACCTGCGGCGACCTGTGCGCGGACGGCACGGAAGCGGTGCATCCGATGCAGCGCGACGGCGACGTGACGACGTTCGTCAGTTTCGGCATTGACAATGCGGTGCTGCTGCTCGCAGGCAGCGCGGCCGTGATGAGCGCGTTGCCGGGTCGCAAACCGTTCGATCACGTGCTGACGAACTACTTCTACAACCTGCAGGGCGCGAAATTCTCGACGAGCCGCCTGCACGTTGTGTGGGCTGCCGACATCGTCGAGGCGACGCCCGCGTCGAGCGACGCGGTCCGCTACTTCCTCGCACGCGAGAGCCCCGAAACGGGCACGGCGAACTTCGACGTCGACGCCTTCATCGGGTTCGTCAACGACGAACTCGCAACGACACTGCAGGCGCGCATGCACATCGCTGCAGCGGCGCTGGAGACGATCGTCGGCGAACCGGTCGACATCGCGGCGCCGTTGCGCGAGCAGCTGACCGCGTCGCTGCATCTGCTCGATGCGTCGTTCCGGTTCGACGCGGTGAGCGTGCGATCCGCATCCGCGGTGCTGCGATCGTGGATCGCGCTGCCGGACGTCGATCTGAACGACGCGGCGCAGGCGTATGGGTGGTTGAAGGGGCTCGCGTGCATCGCCGCGCCGCTGATGCCACGGTTGGCGAACGACCTGTGGCACGCGATCGGGCATGACGGCGCGCCGCGCCGCAGCGAATGGTCGACGGCATCCCGGCCGCGTGGCGGAATCGCCGCGCGCGTGTGGTTCTCGCCGCTGCCGCGCGACGCGCTCGATCCGTGTCTGCCGCCTGCGCTGGTCCGCGAAAGGAGCGCCGCGCATGCGTGAAACGGCGGACGTCGTCGTGGTGGGGGGCGGCACCACCGGGTGCGGCATCGCATGGCATCTCGCGCAGGCCGGTACGCGGGTGCGGTTGCTCGAACGAGCGGATATCGCGGCCGGTTCCTCCGGTGCTTCGCCGGGTATCGTGCGGCAGTACTACACGGATCCGGCGCTTGTCGCGCTTGCGTCGGACGGATCGCATGCGTACCGCCACTGGCGCGAGACCGTCGGCGGCGATTGCCGGTTCAGGCGCACGGGTTTCGTGACCGCGGTGGCACCTGAGGACTGGGACGCGACGCAAGCATATGTCGAATCGCTGCGGTCGAAGGGTGTCGCGCTGTCGCTGCTGTCGACGGGCGACCTACGCGGCCTGTGCGCGGATATCGATGTCGGAGGCCTGGCCGGCGCCGTGTACGAAGCCGACGCGGGCTACTGCGATGCGCGCGCGACTGCGCTGGCGTTCGCGCAGGGCGCGCGCACGCACGGTGCGCTGATCGAAACGCGGTGTGCGGTCCGGGGAATCCGCGCGCGGAGCGGCCGCGTCGTGGGTGTCGATACGGACCGCGGGAGTATCGACTGCGCGATCGTCGTCAATGCGGCGGGGCCGTGGGCGGCGCGGCTCGCGGCGAGCGGCGGCGTTGAACTGCCGATCACGGCGTCGCGCCAGTGCGTCGCAATCGTCCGGGCCGACGACGGCGAGCGAGCGCCGTTGCCGGGATTTTCGGACCGCGGCGCCGGGTTTTACCTGCGTCCCGACTTGCCCCGGCAATACTTCATTGGATCATTGCAGGCGGGCGACAGCGGTGCGATCGATGTGGACGGGTTCGAGCGGCGCATGGGCGACGCGGAGCAGACGCGCTTCCGCATTCGCGCGGCGCGGCGCTTCGCGCGCCTCGACGGCGCGACGCCCGCCGGCAGCCGCGTATCGTTCTTCGACGACACGCCGGACGGCAATCCGCTGTTCGGCCCGGATCCAAGGTTGCCAGGGTTGTTCGTTGCAGTCGGATTGTCGGGGCATGGCTTCAAGTTCGCGCCGGTGTTCGGGCAGGCGGTTGCCGACTGGCTGAGGACTGGTCGACTCCGGCCGGAGTTGCGGGCATTCGACGTCGAGCGCTTCGAGCAACGTGCGTTGCGATAGAGGATCGCAGGTCAGCCGATGTCACCTGAGCCGCGATCACGTTCCGTCAGCGGCCCACGCGTTGCCCCGGCTTGCTGACGCAACAAAAAACCCGCGAAGCCATGCGCTGTCGCGGGTTCTGCAAATGCACGAAACACGGAAAAACCGTATCTGGTGCCGACGGCGAGACTCGAACTCGCACAGCTTTCGCCACTACCCCCTCAAGATAGCGTGTCTACCAATTTCACCACGTCGGCACTTCAGTACTGCAAGGGGCGCAATTCTAGCGCCACATTGCGCGTTTGTGAAGGGGGTGTGACGCGATCGCGGGGCAGGCGAGGGGGAACCCGGTAAAATTCGCCGGATCGATCCGACGATCCTCGCAACCGCAACCCGTTTTCTCCCCGTGACGACGACCCTCGAACAACTGCAGGCCGGCCAGCTGTCGGGCGCCCGGCAACTGAAGCTCGCGTGCGGGCTGACCGAATTCCCGCGCGAGATCTTCGATCTGGCGGACACGCTCGAAGTGCTCGACCTGTCCGGCAATGCGCTGTCCGCGCTGCCGGACGACCTGTCGCGGCTGCATCGCCTGCGCATCCTGTTCGCGTCCGGCAATCGCTTCACCGAATTCCCTGAAGTGCTCGGCACGTGCGCGCAGCTCGACATGATCGGCTTCAAGGCGAACCGGATCCGCACGGTGCCGCGCGATTCGCTGCCGCGTGCGCTGCGCTGGCTGATCCTGACCGACAACGAAATCGACGCGCTGCCCGCCGAAATCGGCGATTGCGCGCGCCTGCAGAAGCTGATGCTCGCGGGTAACCGGCTGCGTGCGTTGCCGCCCGAAATGGCCGCCTGCCGTGCGCTGGAGCTGGTGCGGCTGTCGGCGAACCGGCTCGACGCGCTGCCGGACTGGCTGTTGCGCCTGCCGCGCCTCGCGTGGCTCGCATCGGCGGGCAATCCGTTCGGCGCCGCGCCGGAAGCCGCGGCTTCGGCCGAGCCGGGCGTTGCGGACATCGACTGGACGTCGCTGACCTGCGACGAGAAGCTCGGCGAAGGCGCGTCGGGCGTAATCTACCGCGCCCAATGGCGTGTGGACGGCGCCGTGCCGCGAGCGGTCGCGGTCAAGCTGTTCAAGGGGGCGGTGACGAGCGACGGCCTGCCCGATTGCGAAATGGCCGCCTGCCTGCACGCCGGGCGCCATCCGAACATGATTCCGGTGATCGGCAAGGTGCGCGGTCATCCGGACGGCACGCACGGCCTCGTGATGGCGCTGGTCGATCCGGCGCTGACCAATCTCGCCGGGCCGCCGAGCTTCGCGTCCTGCACGCGCGACGTGTATGCGGCCGATGCGCGATTCGCGCCGGCCGACGCGTCGCGGATCGCGCTCGGCATCGCGTCGGTCGCCGCGCATCTGCACGCGCGCGGCATCATGCACGGCGACCTGTACGCGCACAACATCCTGCACGACGGCAAGGGCGGCGCGCTGCTCGGCGATTTCGGCGCGGCGTCGGTCTACGACGTGAACGACCGCGAGCGCGCGGCGCGGCTCGAACGGCTGGAGGTCAGGGCGTTCGGTCATCTGCTCGGCGAGTTGCTGGCGCGCTGCGAGCCGCGTGCGTGGGAAGGCTCGCACGCACTCGACGCGCTGGCGGCCGCGTGCCTGAACGAGGATATCGACGCGCGGCCGTCGTTCGGCGAGATTGCGGCAGCGCTGGCCGCATCGAAGGACTGACGATTCCGCCCGCGCCGCGGCGCGGGCCGTCGCCGTGCGGATGCTTACGCCTGCCGCGCGGTCAGCAGCTTGATCCCGAGCCCGACGAACAGCAGCCCGCTCGCGCGCTTGGCCGCGCGTACCCACGGGCTGATGGCGAGGCCGCGATGGAGCCGGCGCACGCCGAACGAATAGACGCTGTGCACGATGACGACGGTGCAGGCGATCGTCGCGTACATCGCGACGAACTGCATCGCGAGCGGGCGATCGTGCGCGATGAACTGCGGCATGAATGCCGACAGGAAGATCATCGTCTTCGGATTGCTGCCCGACACGAACAGCGCTTCGCGGAACAGTTTCCTGCGGTCGGGCTCGACGATCGCGGCCTCGCCGTCCGGCGAACGGGGGTTGCGCCCGCCGCGCAGTTGCCGGATGCCCAGATAGATCAGATACGCGGCGCCGACGACCTTCATCGCGATGAACAGCGGCGGCATCTCGGCCAGCACGGCGCCGACGCCGAACGCGACGAGCATGACCAGCGCGCCTTGCGCGACGAGGTTGCCCGCGATCGTCGCGGCGGTGCCGCGCGAGCCGTAGCGCACCGTGTTGCGGATGACGAGCAGCACGTTGGGGGCGGGTGACAGCGTGGTGGCGAGATAGGCGGCGGCAAACAGCAGCCAGGTCTGAATGGACATGCGGCGCTCCGAAAGGCGGGTTCTGCGGTCGGGGTGAATCCGTGCATGATGCCACGGCGGCGCGGTTCACCCCGACACACGGCGTCAACGCGCGCCGCGCACGCAGTAGGCGGCGATCGACGACGGCGAATCGATCGCGGACGGCCGCGTCATCCATGCGATCCACCCCGCCCATAACCCGCAGACGATCAGCACGGCGACATTCAGCGGCGTCCGGTAGCGGACGATCAGGTTGGCCAGCGGCAGGCGTTCCTTGCTCATGTGCATCTCCTTCGGTCGTTGCGCAGGCGGCGTTACTGGCCGGTGTAGGACGGCGCCTTCGCGTCGCAGGTCACGGACGCCGTCGCGCCGTCGGCGAAATGCAGCCGCAACGGCACCTTCGCGCCGGGCGCGACGGGCTGGCGCGGCTCCTCCAGCATCACGTGATAGCCCTTCGGCCTGAACGTCACCGTGCCGTGCGCGGGCACGTCGACCGCTTCGACGTGAACCATCTTCGCGGTGCTGCCGGCCGTCTGCGTTTCGTGCATCATCGCCATCCCGAACGCGGGCGTATCGATGCCCGTGAGCGTGACGGGCTTTTCGCCGTCGTTCTTCAGCGTGAAATAGCCGGATGACGGCACCGTCGCCGGCATCGTGCGGATCCAGCATGCATCGGCCTGGACGGCCGACGCGGCGAACGTGGCGGGCGCCTGCAGCGCCAGCAGGGCGAACAGCAGGCTGGTCGGAATCGAGGGTTTCATTGTTGGTGTTCCTGATCGGGTAGGGAAGCGGTCAGCGTGTGCGTTACTTCAGCGTGAACGCGTAGCGGCCCTGCGTGCGATGGCCGTCGCTCGCCACCGCGACCCATGCGACCGTGTACGTGCCGGGCGTCAGGTTCGCCAGTGCGACATGCATCCGCTTCCGGTTGCCGGCGTCGACCGCGGATTTCCCGTCGGCGACCGACTGGCCGTGGCTGTCGGTGACGGCGATCGAACTGAATGCGGGTTCGAGCGTTTCGCTGAAGTCGATCGTGACCGCGTGCGGCGCGCTCGACAGCGTGGCGTCGGCGGCCGGTTCCAGGGTTTTCGGGTGTGCGTGCGCGTGTGCGGCCTGGGCGACGACGAAGCCGAGAGCGACGAGTGCGCCGCGGAGGAATGCAGTGGTTTTCATGACGGGATGATCCGGTTGGAAATAATAAGGAAAACGATGTATTCGAATTCGGCACGCGGCCGCGCGTTCGCGCACGCGCAACCGCCTGAAGCGGGCGAGCGCACGCACGGCACGGCGCCGCGAGCAATACGGTCGAACATGATCGTCCTTCGAAACGTGACACGGCGTGCACGCGCGGGCGCGTGCGGACGGCGCGATGCGCTGCGGCATCACGCGCGGTGACGACGAATCAGGACGCGAGCGGCGGGGCGCGCGGCTGCGCGGCCGTGAGCGGCAGCGCGCGGCGCAGGCTTTCGAAGCGGGTTGCTTCGCGGTGCTGGAGCGGGTGGACGTTGGCCGCGAACGTCAGTTCGGGCGCGGGCAGGGCCGGCGTATGGGCGAGCAGGCTGCAATAGCCGCAGGCCTGCAGATGCGCCTGCAGGCTTTTCGACGACGCATCGCCGGCGTGGCCGCCGTCAGCCGGCGCGGCCGTGCAGTGGCCGGCAAGCAGCGCGTCGACGCGGCCTTGCGTCGTCAGCGCCTGCGAGATCGTCGGCGCGAGCGCCGTCATCAGGATGGCGAGCATCCCGATCAGACTGACGATCTTCCGGAAACGACGACTCAGCATGCGATGCGCGGGGCGGCGTAGGGTAACGATGGAGCGGATTATGCCATGCACCCGCGGCCAGGGCATGCGGGCACGTGGATACCGGGCATGACGCGCGCCGCGCTCACGCGTGCTTCGCCAGATATTTCGTGATCAGCATCATCTGCGCGGCCCAGCCGTGATCGTTCATCTCGCGCGCCTTCGCACGGCGCGCTTCGATCAGCTGGTCGAAACCCGTCTCGGTGACCGTCAGCAGCGTGCCGCCGTCCTTTTCCGCGAGCGCGAACGTGACGAGCGTCATCGGCTCGGACGTGTAATCGAAGTTCGGGTCGATCGCGAACGGGTGCCAGCGAAAGGAGAACAGTTGTTTCGGCTCGACGCGTTCGACGACGATTTCGAACACAGTGCCCGCATACGGCTCCTGTGCCTTGGCGATGTCGTCGTCGACGCGCGTCGGCGTGATGCGGCCGAACAGCGGCTGGTCGGGCACGAACGGCCCGTCGAACGACACGCCGAACCAGATGCCGAATTCGCCGGCATTGCTGACGGCTTCCCAGACGCGCGCCAGCGGCGCGGTGAGCAAGGCTTGTTTCTCGATGCGATCGGTGGACTGGGTCATCATCTTCTCCAGGCAGGCATCATCGTTGCGGGACGGCGCGCGGCCGCGCGCCGCGTTCAGTCGATCATGACCGCATCGGGCACGTCGAGCACGACATCCGAAGTCGCGACGGCCACGCACGGCAGCGTATAGCCGTCGGCCTTTTCCTCGCGGCTCAGGCCCGGCCATTCGATCGTATAGCGTACGCTGCCGCTGACGATCCTGCACAGGCAGCTTCGGCACGTGCCGTTGCGGCACGAGCGCGGCAGCCTGACGTGCGCGAACGCGGCGGCCTCGAGCAGCGTCAGCGAATCGGGCGCGTCGAACGTCGCGCCGAGCGGCTCGATGCGCACGAGAGGCGGGTGGTCGGGATCGGTCATGGGTGAAAGCGGGCGGCGAATCGGCAGTGAAGCGAGGAAAGGCAGCGCGATGCCGGAAGGCAACGCAAGCGCCAGCATACCCGAAGCCGCCTGCGGCCGGCGCCCGTCGGGCGGGCAACCGGCCCGGAACGTGTCAGTGCCGGCGCAGGTAGCGGTACACGGTATTGCGGGCGAGCCCGAGCTCCCGCGCGGCGGCCGATACGTTGCCGCCGTGCCGTGCGAGCACGGCATCGATCACCGCGGCCTGGTGGCTCTGCAGCGTCGTCGCTTCGCGCACGTCGGCCGGTGCGGCTTGCGCCGCGGGTGCGTCGTCGCAGTCGAGCCAGAAATCGTCGGGCAGGTGCGCGAGCGTGATTTCGGCTTCGTCTTCGGCGAGCATGCCGGCCGTGCGCAGCACGTTGGTCATTTGCCGCAGGTTGCCGGGCCAGCGGTGCCGCATGAACGCGTCGAGCACGTCGGCCGCGAGGCGGCCCGGCATCGGCTCGCTGCGCGCCAGCCGCGCGAGGATCCGCTCGACCAGCGCGGGCAGGTCGGTGCGCGCGGCGAGCGGCGGCAGCGTGACCGCGAGCCCGTTGATCCGGTAGAACAGGTCTTCGCGGAAGGTGCCTGCGGCGATCATCGCGCGCAGGTCGCGGTGGGTCGCGCAGACCACGCGCACGTCGACCGGCACCGCGCGTGCGCCGCCGAGCGGCATCACCGCGCGCTCCTGCAGCACGCGCATCAGCCTGACCTGTTGCGCGAGCGGCATGTCGCCGATTTCGTCGAGAAACAGCGTGCCGCCGTCGGCCTGCACGATCTTGCCGGGGCTGCCGCGCTTGCGCGCGCCGGTGAACGCACCGTCCTCATAGCCGAACAGTTCGGCCTCGATCAGCGAATCCGGCAGCGCCGCGCAGTTGACCGCGACGAACGGGCCGTCCGCGCGCGGCGATGCCTGATGCAGCGCACGCGCGAGCCATTCCTTGCCGGTGCCGGTCTGGCCGAGGATCAGCAACGGCAGGTCGCGTCCGCGGATCTTCGCGACGCGTTCGAGCACGGCGGCCATCCGCGCATCGCCGGTGTCGAGCGTCGCGAACGTGATCGCGTCGGGGTCCGGCGCCCGCGTGCGCACGGCGGGGGCGGGCGGCGTGACGGCGACGGCCGTCTTGTGCGCTTCCGCGAATTCGCAGCGGGCGAGCACGCGCACGCCGGTCGACAGCGTGAGGCGGAACGGTGCGCCGGCCGCGCGGGCCGCCTGCTGCGCGAGTTGGCCGAAGTGCATGCCGAACAGCGCGTCGCAGCCTTGATGCTGCAATGCATCGAACGTCGCGCCGAGCTGGAATTGCGCGCTACGGTTCGCGGCGATCAGCCCGCCGTCGGGGCCGAACGCGACGAGCCCGGCGAACAGCGAGTCGACGCAATCCTCGTGGGCGTGGAAGCGCAGCCGCAGCGCCTCCGCGCACTGGTTCGCGAACAGGTGGTTCTCGATCAGCTGCGCGGACATCCGCACCAGCGCGAGCGTATGGGGGCTGAAGCCGCGTGGGTCGCCGCTCACGTCGAGCGTGCCGAGGGTACGGCCGAACGGATCGATGATCGGCGCGCACGAGCAGGTGAGGATATGGTTCGCGCGCAGGAAGTGTTCCGACCCGTGCACGGCGACTGCCTGGCCCGATGCGAGCGCGGTGCCGATCGCGTTGGTGCCGCGTGCGCCTTCGGCCCATGACACGCCAGTGCACAGCGCGACGCGGTTCGCCTTCTCGATGAAGTCCGCGTCGCCGATGCTGTGCAGGATCACGCCGTCGGCATCGGTGAGCAGCACGAGGCTTTGCGTGTCGGCGATTTGCGCGTGGAGGTTTTCCATCACCGGGCGCGCGTGCGCGAACAATGCGTGGTTCGTGTCGAGCAGTTCGCGCAGCGCGAGCCGCGACAGCGGCGAGAAATCGGGGCGCTCGTTCGCGCGCAGGCCGACCGCGGTCGAACGGGCATGCGCCTGCGCGAGCAGGTCGGTGCGGCCCGCGGTGGCGGGCAGCACGAAAGATTGAGGCATGTCTTGTCTCCTGTCGGCCCAAGTTAGCGCTTTAGCGCTTACTTGGGCCCCATGCTTCGCGGTCGGCCCAAGTTAGCGCTTTAGCGCTTACTTGGGCCCCATGCTTCGCGGTCGGTCCGAGTTGGCGCTTTAGCGCTTACTTGGGCCCCATGCTTCGCAGTTGGCCGGAGTTAGCGCTTCAGCGCTTACTCTAGTCCCATGCTTCGCGATCTACCCGAGCCCGCACATCAGCGCGTTCCGAGGCCCCCGCTTCGCAGTCGAACCCTTTGACGCCCTGCACCGCACCATCCGCCACCCGGGCCGCCGCCGTCGATATCGCCTCATCATACAAGCGCCGCGCACGTTGTGCGACTGCGTACAAAAACCCCTTGCTTTTAAGCGCCCGCCTGCAATGATGGAAATGGAACATGCACGCGCCGTGTTCCGCATCGCAACATGCATGCGACGCGACATGCATCCGTTCGGGAGACGCATCATGGTTCGGACGGAACTGAGAGTCGTGCTGGCGGCCATCGCCACCTTCATCATGCTGGGCGGCATCGCCGTGGCGATCCACGGGCTGCTGTTCGACCTGAGCGACGCGGTGCAATACGGAGCGGCCGCGATCGCGGTGGGCGCCACGACCGCCGCGATCGCGCTGAACGTCTGGCCCACCGATCCTCACTGACGCCGTTCGGCAAAACGGTGCCGGATGTCGCGCTGGTCAGAGGAAATGCGCGTCGGAACGACGCACATCGCAAATTTTGCCTCCTGCGCGAAACCGTCTAAAGTGGAATGCAACCGGCATGCATTAGTCCGCGCCATACCCCCGTGGATCGTGCCTCTGCCGGCGAGCCCGCGTAAATTTTCGTCCGGCCGGTAGCGGACGACGGACGCGGTCATTTGCTTTCTACCGGTCGAGGCGGCTCCCATGCAGATCCATTTCACGAATGAGAAGCCCGAATATTCGGGGCGCGACCTGATGCTGGGTTTCACGGCGCTGGTCAATGGCGAGCGCGTCCAATGTCAGATCACCGCCGAGGCGCTGGAGGATCATTTCGGTGCGGCATCGCCGCGCTTCGAGGACATGGTCGGTGCGTACGATCAGCACCGCGAGCGGATCGAGGCAGCCGCACGGCGGTTGCTGTCCGAGACGCGCGCGCAATGCGTGACGCTGCGCAGCGGCTACGTGCGCTTCTACGAAGCGAACTGGCGCTGAGCCGGACGACCGGGCAGCGACGGAGCGGGCGCCGGATACCGGCGCCCGTGTCATATCGGCGCGGGCTCGTCCGGTAGATCGATCGCTTGTGCGGGACGATGCGCTGCACGGTCCGGGCATCGTGCGGCGCGATGGCGTGCCCGCGTTCCGTTTCGCTTGATCCCGTTTCGCTCAATCTGAGTCGATCAGCGCGTACGCGCCGCCCGTTGCGTCGTGCGTGCGCGCGATGCGTGCGAAGCCTGCGTCGGCGAGGTGCATGCCGGCAATCAGCAAGCGATCCGAAGCGACTTCGGCGAGCGTGGCCGCGCGGGTCGCCGATGCCTGCGACGGATCGTGATCGAACGCGATCGACACGTCGGGGCGAGCAACCTGGATCGGCGCGAAATGCACGAGATCGCCCCAGATCAGCAGGCGCTCGCCCTGCGATTCGACGCGATAGCCGGTGTGGCCGGGCGTGTGCCCCGGCAGCGGCACGGCGGCGATACCGGGCAGCACGTCGCCTGCCGCGATGGTGCGCAGTTGCGCCGCGCAGGCGTCGAACGCGCGCCGCGCGATTCGGACATTGATGCGCGCTCGCTCGCTGGCTCTCTCGTACATATCGTCGTCCAGCCAGAACATGCGTTCCCGTTCGTCGATGAGCACCTCCGCTTGCGGAAAGGCCGGGCGCCCGTCTGCGTCGAGCAGGCCGCCGATGTGGTCCGGATGCGCGTGCGTCAGCAGGACCGTGTCGATCTCGCGTGCATCGATGCCGGCTTGTGACAGCGACGGACGCAGCAGGCCGCCCCAGTTCCGGATGCCGCCGGCACCGGTGTCGACGAGCACGGTGCGGCCGTTGCCGCGTATCACGTAGCAGTTGATGTTGACCGCCGACGGCGTATGCATGCCGGCCCGGTGCATGATACGGGCCGCGTCGTCGACGTCGATGTTCGACAGCAGGTCGAGGCCGGCCGTCAGCGTGCCGTCGCTGATCGCGGTCACCGTGAAATCGCCGACTTGGCGGCGCGGGAAAGAAGGGCGTGGAATGAGTGCGCTCATGGGGTCAATGTCGGGCGTGAAGGTGGGTGGTGTCGTAGCCGAAGCAGCGGATGCGTGCGATGAATCCGGTGTGGCGGAGAATCTCGCGATCCAGTTCGGCCATGAACCGGTCCATCAATTCAGTGGTGCGAAATGACGCGATGCGAAAGCGGATCTCCGCGCTGACCGGATGTCCGCGGCCGAGCCGGATCGGCACGTACGCGACGTGGATCGTGCCGGGTGCGGCGCTCAACACCTCGGTGCAGAGCGTCTCGCAGGCTGACGACAGTGCATCGAGTGCCGCGCTGGACGGCATGCTCGTCCCGGGGATGAAAATCGTGACGCTGGGCATGGCCGGGCTCCCGTCAGCGTGCGGCCGACGTCGTCGTCGCGCTGACGAGCCGGTCGCCCATCGGCGCATAGCACCGGATCGCGGCGCCCGACGCATCGGACGCGAGCCGCGCCTGATCGTGATCGAGGACGGCCAGCCAGCGAGCGGCCGGCTGGCGGTCCAGCGCGACCGCATGCATGGCGGTGGCTGCGATACCTGCTCGCGCGAACGGGGCGGCGTCGTCGCACACGGCCAGCCATTGATGGCCGGAGACGGCCGGCGCAGGTGCCGCGCTGTCGTACACGTTACGGCGCCATTCGACGATGTGCGGCTGCCAGCGCGCGAAATTGCCGCCGCCCTTGTCGCGATACTCGGCCGACGTCAGCACGTCCGGGCCGTCGATCGTATGCAGCGCGAGGTAGACCGGGCCGTCGCCGCCGAGGGCGCGAAAGCGTTGCGACGTGCGGAAGCCGGATACCGAGATCAGCGCCGGCAGTTTGACGCGGCTGTAGAAGTCGTTCCACCCGGCTTCGACGGCGGGCTCGGCGATGCTGCATTCAACGGCATAGATCATGACATCTCCACGGGTGGCGAGCGGCCTTCTGAGCGATCGGCCGGCTCGACTGGTTGAGTTTTTGTCATGATAATGATCGGAAGAATGGGCGGAAAACGATGATTCGTCACCATTCAATTACATTTGATCAAGCCATGACCGACGGCGGTCGGACCGGGAGCAATCGTGACGCGACGCAGGATTCCGAGCAATTCGGCATTGATGGCATTCGAGGCCGCGGCGCGGCATGGGAGCTTCGCGCGCGCCGCCGACGAACTGGCGTTGACGGAAGGCGCGATCAGCCGGCAGATCGGCCGACTCGAGACGTTCCTGGGCGTCGCGCTGTTCGAACGGGTCGGCAACCGCGTGCGGGTGGCGCCGAACGGCGCGCGCTACGCGGCGCAGGTTCGCGAAGTGCTGGACCGGCTCGAGCGCGACAGCCAGTACATGATGGGGCAGCCCGGTGACGGCGGCAGCGTCGACATCGCCGTGACGCCGACGTTTGCGACGCGCTGGCTGATTCCGCGGCTCAAGGGATTCCAGACGCAGCATCCGAACATCACGGTGCATTTCGCCGATCGCGCCGAGCCGTTCGTACTGGCCGGCAGCGGCTTCGACGCGGCGATTCACTTCGAGCATCCGGCCTGGGCCGGCATGCATACGTACCGTTTGTGCGAGGAGGTGCTGGTGCCGGTCTGCCATCCGTCGCTGCTCGCGGGCGGGCAGCCGGACACCTTGCTGGGCACGCTGCCGCGCCTGCACAAGCGCCAGACGCCCGATGCGTGGTCGGCTTACGTGCAGGAGACGGGATTGCCCGTGAACAATCCGGCCGCCGGCGCCCGCTATGATCTTTACTCGATGCTGATCGCCGCGGCACTGGCCGGGCTCGGCGTCGCGCTGGTGCCGCGCCTCTATGTCGACGCCGAAATCGCGCAGGGGCTGCTCGCGGCGCCCTGGCCGGACGGGCGCGGCGTGGTCAAGCGCTTCTGTCTCGTGTTGCCGGAGGCGCTGGAACTGGGCGAGGGGCCGTTGCAGACCTTCGCGCGCTGGGTGCTCCGGCAGGCGGACGCGTGACCTGATGTCGCCTGCACCAGGCGGCTACCCGAACGAACACGCGGTCCTGCGGCGTCATGCCGTTCAGTTCTTCACGGTAAGGAAAGGCATCAGGCTTTCGGGACGCTTCGGTCCGCCGCTTCACGAACCGCCTGTCTGCAAATCCGTCCATCGCGGTTTCGGCTTGTCCATGCCGCGAAGCGACAAGCCGAAACCGGTCATTCAGTCGCCCCCGGACTGCCGCACCCGGTTATCGAGCCGGGTTGGTCGCCGTGATGAACGGGTCGAACGACATATGGACGTTACCCTCCAGCAGCAGGTTGATCGAGTATTGAACGTTGGTTCCCGCGCTGTTGACCCGCCCGCCCCACACGGCGCCGTCGAACTGCGGATATTGTTGCGGGTTGACCATGTTGGGAATCGCGCTCCCCCAGAAGCCGAGAATCGCGATGGATTCACCCGGGTCGAGGGAAACGGCGGACCAGACGATCGTGTCGCCGTTTTCGCATTTCGTCCGCAATTCATTGCTGCCTTCCGAACCGTCCCCGCTGTAGCCCGTCGAATCCACCATGAATACATATTTCGGCAGATTGTTTTCGGCAATGGCTTTCGCGACATTGACAATCACGTTTACGTAGATCGTTGCCATGACGACTCCTGATTATGAAACAGGCAATGTTTTTCCGGCCCCTTGCCCATTCGCGTGGAGGATACCCCGTGCGTGCTTGATATATTGAATCACGCCGACCCGAATAAAACCGAAAGAATCACTCCTTTTGATGAGCGGGAAGATCGCGCGACCGCAGAGATTTTCGGCCGTGCAAGCGGAATATAGCAGCCGGATTTTATAAATCAACCCGATAATTCCGGGGATAATTGCGAGCGTCATCAAAGTCATGCGTCGTATCGATTTGCGAAAATATCGATGGAAAATGGTGCTGTGCGACGATTAAGTGATGTCTTGTATTTTTAATATATCGGTCGCCAATATTTCGATTGGATATTTGGGGTAAATTCAATGCTTTTTGATACGCCGAAACGCATTGTTTCGCGTAATACAACCATCAATCCCGCCCGGGAAAATGCCCCCCGGGCATGCAGCTAGGCGGGCGCCCGCCGATACAGGGCGCCCATGTGAAACGACCCGGCCGCAAATGCGACCGGGTCGTCAGGGGCCGTCCTTCTCGTCATGCCGTTCGGTTCCGCGACAGGAACCGGGCGGCACTACACGTGAAGGTGGCGTCTTTTGATCATGCCACGCACCGGGGCGCGTGCGTCACTCGCTGCCGAGATAGAAGAAGCGGAACAGGAACACGGCCGCGATGATCCACACGATCGGCTTGACCGTGCGGGCCTGGCCCGTCAGCAGCTTCAGGCCGCCGTACGCGATGAAGCCGAACGCGACGCCGTTCGCGATCGAGTACGTGAACGGCATCAGCAGCGCGGTCAGCGCGGCCGGCACGGCTTCGGTCGCGTCGTCCCACGGCACGTCGACCATCTCGCGCAGCATCAGGCACGACACGTACAGCAGTGCCGGTGCCGTTGCGTAGCCCGGCACGACCCCGGCGAGCGGCGCGATGAACAGGCACGCGAGGAACAGCACGGCGACGGTGATCGCCGTCACGCCGGTGCGGCCGCCGGCCTGCACGCCCGATGCGCTTTCGATATAGGCGGTGGTCGACGACGTGCCGAGCACCGAGCCCGCGACGATCGCGGTGCTGTCGGCGAGCAGCGCCTTGTTCAAGCGGTTCATCTTGCCTTCGACGAGCAGGCCCGCGCGGTTCGCGACGCCCATCAGCGTGCCGGTCGCATCGAACAACTCCACGAGGAAGAATACGAGGATCACGTTGATGATGCCGGTCGACAGCGCGGCGCCGATGTCGAGCTTGAACAGCGTCGCGTCGATCGACGGCGGCGCGGAGAACACGCCGTGGAACTGGTTGCCGCCGAAGAAGAACGACAGGACGGTGACACCGATGATGCCGATCAGGATCGCGCCGCGCACGCGCAGGTGGTCGAGCGTGACGATCGTGAAGAAGCCGATGATCGCGAGGATCGTCGTGGGCTTGTGCAGGTCGCCGAGCGTGACGAGCGTGGCCGGGCTGCCGACGATCACGCCCGAGGTCTTCAGCGAGATGATGCCGAGGAACAGGCCGATGCCGGCGGTGATCGAGATGCGCAGCGATTTCGGAATGCCGTTGACGATCGCCTCGCGCACGCGGAACAGCGTGACGAGCAGGAACAGGCAGCCGGAGATGAACACCGCGCCGAGCGCGGCCTGCCACGTGAAGCCCATTCCCTTGACGACCGTATACGCGAAATACGCGTTCAGGCCCATGCCGGGCGCGCAGGCGATCGGATAGTTCGCGTACAGCCCCATGATGATCGATGCCAGCGCCGCGACGAGGCAGGTCGCGACGAACACGGATTCCTTCGGCATGCCGGCATCGCCGAGGATCGCGGGGTTGACGAAGATGATGTAGGCCATCGTCAGGAACGTGGTGACGCCCGCGAGTATTTCGGTGCGGAAGTCGGTGCCGGCTTCAGCGAAGCCGAAATACCGCTTGATGGATTCCATGAAGGCGTTTTCTCCGGTCGGGTTGTCGTGTTGCTTGTTGTTCGTGCCGAATTGTTGTAAGGCAGCGCGAGGCCGGCCTACTGTAACCAGCCACTATTGCCGCGCTATCGGCGGATTGTAATAGCGCGGATAGCTCGGACGATATAGTTGCGGGGCACGATCGGCCGCGTTCGCGCGAACGGTCGGACAGGCCGGCCGCGCGAGGAAGGCGCGCATTTTACCGGTTCGGACGAGGCGGGCAGGTAGAAACGATGGAAACGATTCGATGAGGGGCGGCGGGCCGGGCCGGCCGATGCGGGCGCAACGACATGACCGGCATGCGGCGCGCGGCCGCCGCGCGATGACATGCGATGACATGCGACTGCAATCGCGCACCCGCATGCTGGCCGAACGCAGGACGGTCGCAATGCATGCGCGAACGCGCGCGGCATGACCGGCGCGGGTGCGCAGCGGCGTGCAGCGGCCATTCATCAGTCCAGGCGGTTGCAGATATCGGGCTATCCTGCGCCGAACCCGTTCCGTCCGCAACTGTCATTTCGCGACGCGGGCGCGACTGTGGTTTCTGTGTAAAAGATTGCAAGACGTCATCGCGTTAACCGGCAAGTCTTTCTAGGATAGATACACCGCGCACACACGCCGGCCAGTCGTTGCCGACGCGGGGGAGTCGCAGTCCGTGCAGGGCAGGCGGTGAAGTGCGGTGACGGTCGTTGCGCATTCGGGCAGGCGCGACCGGTTGCGATTGCCCGATGCGGGTTCGTCCGTCATCCCGGAGGTGAGCATGTTGAACTGGATCAGCCGTTGGGCGATGCGGCACGCCCCCACGCCGGAAAAAACCGCTGCGTCGATGCTCGTGACGGCGCGCATGGAACTGTTCGCAGCCGAACAGCGCGTCATCGATGCGAAATTACAGGCGGATTACTGGCGTACGCGGGTGTCATTTCTCGAGGAGGTGCAAAAGCAAGGCATCGACCCGTGGGTGACCTCGCAGGCGGCGCAACGCCCCGACCTCGATGCCACTCCCCGCAGCACGGGCCCGCGTCTCGCCGCCAGCACCTGATGCACGCGATGCATGCAAGGGTTGCGCACGGCGCGCGATCGCTCGCGGCACGCACGCGCGTGCCGCGTCATTCGATGCGCACCCGCGACGCATGGCGCCGCGGGTGCGTCCGTTTCCGGATGCGTTGATTCCGCGCGTTCCGGTGTCCCGTCGCGCGACGGAATCGCGCATCGTCAATCCCGTCTTCGCCATCGTCCGGCGAGCAAACGTTGCATTCGCGCGAGCGTGCGTCTCAGCCGTTCGCCGCGCCGCACGTACGCCGTCGTGATCGACGCTTCGGCCGGCCGGTCGTCATTGGTGCCGAGCCAGATGCGATCGCCGCGCGCGATGCGCAGCACGTCGCCGGGTTGCACCCAGTAGTCGTCGACGCTCGGCGGCCGCGTGATCCACAGCGGTGCACCGTGCGCACGAATTTCCGCATCGCCCGGCGCGCGCCAGGTCAGCGTCGTGCGCGGCGCAACCGCGAATCGGATCACGACGGTCGGTAACGCGATCGCGCCGGCGCGGCGCGAATCGGGACGGTCGAACAACGGGCTTGCCTGGTCCATCGTCTTCTCCATTCGTTGAGCCGGATGGATGACGCGCACCAGAACAAAAAGGCCTCATCCGTTTCCGGTGAGGCCTCGTGTGACATGCGGTACTGCTCGGATGCTAACGCACAAGCGCCTCCCGTGATCCATTCTTTCGAATGTTCACCGGGCAATGATTCGCGATGGCGATGAGCTTGAACGTAGGCATGCGAACGAGTTTGTCGATGTCGTACGGCGTTGTCAACGACTATTTTCGAGAAACGTGGCGCGTCACGCGTCGCGCTGGGCGAGGCCGTTGACGAGCAGTTCGGACAGCAGGCCCGTCATGCCGTTCGGATGCGTGGCGGCGCGTGCCTTCAGCTGTTCGACGAGTTCGGCGTTGAGCTTGCACGCGAACGGCACGAGGCCCTGTTCCTGGTCGAGCTTGCGCTGCGCGCGGCGATCGAGCTTCGCCGCGTCCTCGGCGCCCTTGCCGAAACGGGCGGAGCTCGACTGCTTCATCGCGTGCGTCAGCTTGAGCGCCTTGTTCTTTTCTAGATCGGTTTTCTTCATGGCCATCGCGGCACCTCCGGGAAATGAAGCCGCGATTGTACGCATTTCGGCGGACGCCCCCGCCGAAACCGTCGCGAACCCGCCGGCGAACCCGGTCACGCGCCTTTCGTCGTGCCCCAGTTGCCGCCGTGCGCGGCCGCCTGCGCGGCCGGCGAGCGCGCCAGATACGCGAGCGCCTGCTCGGTCGAGCCTTCGTGGTGCGGCGTATAGCCCGGCCTGAAATAGCGCAGCGCCGCGCCGATCACTTTCCAGAACGAAGGCAGGTGCCCGCGCCGCGAACCCTTCCACCACGCGAGCACGAAACCGGGATAGCGGCCCACGGCCGGATCGCGCCGGTACATGAACTTCGCGCCGCTCGTGATGAAGTAGAGCAGCAGCACGATCACGAACGCCATGTGCAGGCAGCGCTCCGGGTAGTTGCCGCCCATGTGGTTGTAGATGTCGAACGCGACGGTCCGGTGCTCGACTTCCTCCGCGCCGTGCCAGCGCAGCAGGTCGACCATCGTCGGGTCGGCACGGCCTTCGTCGAGCCCGTGCGCGTTGAGCACCCAGTTGCCCAGATAACCGAAGAAATGCTCGAGCGACGCGATCACCGCGAGTTGCTGCCGCAGCCAGAAGCGCGTATGGCCGATCTTCAGCCCGAACGGCGCTTCGCCCAGCACGCGCGTGAACAGCCAGTTCAGCTTCTGCGTGAACGGCTTCGTGTCGATCCCGTGCCGGTCGTAATAATGCCTGAGCACGCCGCCGTGCGAGCGCGAATGCACCGCTTCCTGGCGCAGGAAGCCTTCGGCTTCGTCGCGCAGGCGCGCATCGGTGATGTGCGGCAGCGCCTTGTTGTACACGCGGCAGAACCACAGCTCGCCTTCCGGGAACAGCAGGTTCAGCGTGTTGATGATGTGCGTGCTGCCCGGGTCGTTCGGCACCCAGGTGATCGGCGTGTCGCTGAAGTCGAACTTCACGTGCCGGGCCTTGATCTTGTGATAGTCGGCGGTAGCGGTCATCTGTGTCTCCGTTCCTGTGCGGCGCGCTGCGCCGTCAATGCGATGCCATGCTGATGCGGGCGAGCATCCGGCCGAGCCACGGCATGAAGCGGCCGACGAAGCGCAGCGCGTGCGCCTCGGTGCCCACCGCCACGACCGGCCGGTTGCGCAGCACGCCGTCGACCATCGCCTGCGCGACGGTTTCCGGCTTCAGGCCGCGCATCTGGTACAGCTTCGTCGCGCGCTTGCGCAGCCGCGCTTCGTCCTGTGCGTTGGCGCCCGCGTATTGCGTCGACGCCATGATTCCGGTTTCCGCGAAGCCCGGGCACACGGCCGTCACGCCGATGCCTTTTTCCGCGAGTTCCGCGCGCATGCATTCGCTGAGCATCAGCACGGCGGCCTTCGTCGTCGCGTACGCGGGCAGGTCGCGCGACGGCCCGAACGCGGCGGCCGACGCGGTGTTGACGATGTGGCCGCCCGCGCCGCGCGCGGCCATCTGCTGCGCGAACAGCCGCGAGCCGTGGATCACGCCCCACAGGTTCACGTGCAGGATGCGCTCCCAGTGCCGCTCGCTCGTGTCGAGGATGCCGCCGGCCATGCCGATGCCCGCGTTGTTGATCACGATGTCCGCGCCGCCGAGTTCGCTGCCGACCCATGCCGCGAGCGATTCCATCTCCTCGGCGGCGCCGACGTCCACGCGTTTCGCGTATGCCTGCGCGCCGGTCAGCCCGAGCAGCAGCGCGGTGCGCTCGGCGCTCGCGAGATCGATGTCGCACGCGACGACGGTCGCGCCTTCGCGGGCGAACGCGAGCGCCGCGCAGCGGCCGATGCCGCTGCCCGCGCCGGTGACGACCGCGACCTTGCCGCTGAACCGGCCGCTGGTCGCGCGGCGGCGTGCGTTCGCGAGCGCGGGCGGTTCCTCGCCCGATTCGACCGCGTCGATCAGCTGCTCGGCGAGGCCCGCGAAGCGCGCGGGATCGGCGAGCGGCAGCCAGTGGCCGGCCGCGACTTCACGGCGGTAGTACTGCGGCACCCAGCGCGACAGGTTCTCGGACAGCGCCGGGCTCACGTATTTGTCGCCGAGCGGCACGATCGTCTGCACCGGTGCATGTGCGTAGCGCTCGCGCGGCGCGAACAGGCAGCGGATGAAGTTCGCGCGATAGAGGCGCACGCCGCGCGCGCCGTCGTCGGCCTGCGTCGGGCGCGGCGTGGCAGGCGTCTTCTCGACCCGGCGCAACAGGCCCGGCCACGCGCGGCCGAGCCACAGTCGCCAGCCGAGTTCAGGGACGAACGGCAGGTGGAACAGGTACACGTACCACGAGCGCACGAGCTGGCCGCCGAGTTTGCCGAGCGATGCGGGCGTCGGGTGCAGCACGCGTTCGCGCAGCCAGAAGCCGACGTGGTCGAGGCACGGCCCTGAGCACGACGTGTACGACACGATGCGGCCCGCAAGCCGCGGATCGGTGACGAACTCCCAGCCCTGGATCGAACCCCAGTCGTGCGCGATCAGGTGCACCGCGCGGCCGGGGCAGAGCGCGTCGATCACCGCGACGAAGTCGTCGGTCAGCTTCGCGAGGTGATAGTCGGCCGTGCGCTTCGGCACGCCGGACAGGCCCGCGCCGCGCACGTCGTAGGCGATCACGTAGTGCCTGCGCGCGAGCAGCGGCGCGACCTGCTGCCAGACGCTGCTGTCGTCGGGGTAGCCGTGCACGAGCACGACCGGCGAGCGGGCCGGGTCGCCCCAGGTTCGCACCGCGAGCGTCAGGTCGCCGGAGGCGACGGCCGTTTCGCTGTGGACCGATTCGAACAGGGCCAGCGGCGCTTCGTCGGAAAGAGGCTGCATCGTGAGTCCGTCGTTCAGGGATTCGGGAGGAAGGCGCAATGCGTGCGTGTCAGGCGGCGGCCTGCACGGTCGCGACGGCCGGCGCGCGTTCGGCCTGGCGGCGCTGCCAGCGGCGCACGTGCGGCAGGTCGTCGTCGAGCCAGTACGCGTCGTCGTCGGTGATCACCAGCAGCTCCTCGAATTTCGCGCCGACGCCGGCGAAGCCGAGATGCGGCTCCACGGCCCACAGGCCCGGCACGGGCGCATGCTCGGAGCGGCGGTCGATCGACCACAGCGGCGACCAGCCCTGCTGCTTCGCCGCGCGGCCCTGGTCGAGCAGCAGGTTGCGCGTCGCGTTCAGCCCGAAGCGCGCGACGAAGCGCGGCTTCGACAGCTTGTGGATCTTCGCGACGCGATGCGCGAGCACCTTGAACGGATAGGCCTTGTGGCGCGGCTCGACGCCCTGGCGACGGCACAGCGCGTCGACCGCCTGCGCGACCTCGGCCATCGGGCGGCGCGCCTTCACGAGCTGCACGATCAGGTCGCGATGGTCCATCAGGTCGTCCTGCAGCTGTTCGAGGATCGGGTTGTGGCCGAGGCAGTGCGCGTAGCCGACGTCCGCGACGATCCCGTCGAGCACGGGCGCGACGTCGAGGATCACCGGCATGTCGGTTTCGAGCTGGCGGTTGCTCGGGAAGAACGCGAGGTTGAAGCCGCCCATGTGCTTCAGGCCCGAGAAGCCCTGGAACGCGGTGCGGTCGCCGAACCACGCGAACGGCTTGTGCAGCCAGTCGTGCACGCCGTTGTCCTGCAGCCATTCGGTCAGCAGGCGCGCGGCTTCCTTCTCGGTGATGCCGGGGTAGAGCATCGCGCCGACGGTCTCGACGCAGCGGTACGCAAGCTGCTGGACCGCGCGGAATTGCGGCAGCTCGTCGAGGTGGACTTCCGGCAGCGGATGGTGGGCGGTCATGATGCGTCTCCATGTGTCGGCCCGGGTTCGCGCGTCGGCGCGACGCGGGTCCGGTGCAAGGCTGGGGCGCTGAACCGGAATGCATCCGCCGGTGATCCGGCGGCGGGTTATTCAGTCAGCATTTAATGTGTCATTGATCGATGTAAAGATCATAGCGGGTTCGACGTGGCGCGGAGGTGAGGATTTCTCCTAATGAAGGCCGAAATGGAGGGGAAGCTCTAGGTTTGCGGCGGTCGGGGCGGATGGCCGTCGCTGCGCACGCATCCCGAGCGGGGCAGCCGGCCGGGGAGCGCCACGCGAGGCCGCGGCGCGGGCCTGGCATGTCGCGCTGGATCAACTCCCTGTCGTGTCGCGGCGCGACGCTGTCAAATTGCCGAAATAATTTCGTCACATCATTCGCCCCCGATTCGAAGCCTTCGCGGCTTCGCGGGGCCGGTGTGCCGCGCGTCGCGCGGGGGCAGCGACCGAAGCCGATTCGACCTTCCTGTGGAGACAGACCATGCAACGCCGCAAGTTCATGAACACCCTGGCCGCGGCGACCGCTGCGACGCCGCTGATGCTCAAGGCCGGCATGGCCGGCGCGAAGAGCGCGACCGCGCCGGACGCGCTGGACCCGGGCCGCTGGTCGCCGTTCAACGCCGCGCGCCTGCAGGCGGTGCTCGACCAGCACGGCGTCGCGAGCGCGCGCTACGACGGGAAGCGCCGCCCGTATGCGGTGTTCGACTGGGACAACACGTGCATCATGAACGACTGCGAAGAAGCGTTGCTGATGTACCAGATCAACCATCTGCAGTACAAGCTGACGCCGGACGAGTTCGTCGGCGTGATGTGGAAGGACGTGCCGAAGGGCGCGTTCATGAAGGACTATACGACCGTCGACGGCAAGCCGGTGACGATGGAGGATCTCGCCGCCGACGTCGAGTCCGACTACCGCTGGCTCTACGCGAACTACAAGGGTTTCGGCGGCGACAAGAGCCTCGACGAGATTCGCGAGACCGACCAGTTCAAGGATTTTCGCGCGAAGCTGTACTTCATGTACGACGCGATCTGCGATACGCATCCGCTCGAAGTCGGCTACAAGTGGATCATCTATTTCTACAAGAACATGACGACCGCCGAGCTGCAGGCGATGGCGGAAGCGTCGAACAACTACGGGATCGGCGACGCGCTGCGCAAGGTCCGCTACGAAAGCCCGAAAGCGCTGCCGGGCAAGGCCGGCGTGGTGGCCGACACGCATTTCCACGGCATCCGCATTCACGAGGAAATCCGCGCGGTGATGCATACGCTGCGTGCGAACGGCATCGACGTGTACGTGAGCACCGCGTCGCTCGACGATGTCGTGCGCGTATTCGCCGGCAATCCGAACTATGGTTACGGCGTGCCGCCCGAGAACGTGATCGGCCTGCGTCTCGACATGCAGGACGGCAAGTACACGAGCACCTATCCGGCCGGCTGGCATTTCAACTGGGGGCCCGGCAAGACGGTGGGCATCCGCAACGTCCTCGCGTCGAAGAAGGGTTACGGCCCGCTGCTGGTGTTCGGCGACAGCGACGGCGACGCATGGATGCTGCGCGACTTCAAGGACACCGCGGCTGGCGTGATCGTGAACCGGATGAAGAAGGGCGAGATCGGCGCGGACAGCAAGCTCGCGGCGGAGCAGATCGGCAAGCCGGACGCGCGCTTCCTGCTGCAGGGGCGCGACGAGCACACGGGGCTGATGATCCCGGACGAGAAGTCGATCAAGTACGGCAAGACCGACCGCAAGCTGCTGGCCTGACGCGGGCCGGGCGCGGGTCGGGCAACGGGCAACCGGCAACCGGCAACCGGCAACCGGCAACCGGCAACCGGCAACCGGCAACCGGCAACCGGCAACCGGCTACCGGCTACCGGCCGCCGCGGCCCCGCGCCCGAGCGTTGGCGTCGGCATCGGCATCGGCATCGGCCGCGGCGTCGTGCATGCCGGCGCCCGCGCGTCTCACGACTCGCGCGGCGGCCTCAATCGCTCCAGCAACGCCCCCAGCAGATCCACCGGCAGCGGAAACACGATCGTCGAATTCTTGTCCGCCGCGATCGTCGTCAGTGTCTGCAGGTAGCGCAGCTGCATCGCCTGCGGCTGAAGTGCGAGCCGCTGCGCGGCCTGCAGCAGCTTTTCCGACGCCTGCAGTTCGCCTTCCGCATGGATCACCTTCGCGCGCCGCTCGCGTTCGGCCTCGGCCTGCCGCGCGATCGCGCGGATCATCGTCTCGTTCAGGTCGACGTGCTTGATCTCGACCGTCGACACCTTGATGCCCCACGCATCGGTCTGCGCGTCGAGCGTCTTCTGGATGTCGGCATTCAACTGCTCGCGTTCGGCGAGCAACGCGTCGAGCTCGTGCTTGCCGAGCACCGCGCGCAGCGTCGTCTGCGCGAGCTGGCTCGTCGCCTCGAAGAAGCGCGCGACCTGGATCACGGCCTTCTCCGGATCGACGACGCGGAAATACACGACCGCATTGACCTTCACCGACACGTTGTCGCGCGTGATCACGTCCTGCGCGGGCACGTCGAACACGACGGTGCGCAGGTCGATCCGCACGACCTGCTGGACGATCGGGATGATCAGCACGAGCCCCGGCCCCTTCACCTTCCAGAACCGGCCGAGCATGAAGACGACGCCGCGCTCGTACTCGCGGAAGATGCGGATCGACGATGCGACGAGCACCACGATGAAGACGATCAGGACGCTGCTGAAGCCAAACGTGTAGCCCATCATGACGGTGCTCCCTGGTGTTGTTGTTCGTGTACCGGCACGTCGTAGAGCGGCGCGACGGTGAGCGTCAGCCCGTGGCGGCCGGTCACGCGCACGCGGCAACCGGCGGCCAGCGGCGTGCTGCTCGCGACGCGCCAGCGCTCGCCGTGCACGCGCGCCCAGCCCGCCGCCGACGGTGCGGCGCCGGCCGCGCCCTGCGGCTGGTCGGCGTGCAGGCCGTCGTCGAGCACTTCGCCGATGCTGCCGACCATCGCCTCGGCGCCCGTCACCACCGGCCGCCGCCGCGCGCGCAGCGCGACGCTCGATACGACGGCGACGAGCAGCCCGCCACCGGCCGCGAGGCCCACGATCACCGGCCACGGAATGCCGTAGCCGGGCACGTCGGTATCGATCAGCATCAGCGCGCCGATCGTGAAGGCGACGATCCCGCCGAAACCGAGCACGCCGAAGGTCGGCAGGAACGCCTCGGCGACGAGGCAGCCGAGCCCGAGCAGCACGAGCCCGAGGCCCGCATAGCTGACCGGCAGCAACTGCATCGCGAACAGCCCGATCAGCAGGCAGATGGTGCCGGCGACGCCCGGCAGCACGAAGCCGGGATTCGCGAACTCGAAGAACAGCCCGTAGATGCCGATCGTCAGCAGGATCAGCGCGACGTTCGGATCGGTGATGATCGACAGGAAGCGGCTGCGCCAGTCGGGCGCCAGCACGACGAGCGGCGCATGCGCGGTCGCGAGGTGCAGCGTGCCGGCGGTCGTCGTCACGGTGCGGCCGTCGAGCTGGCGCGCGAGGTCGGCCGGGTCCTGCGCGACCAGGTCGACGACATGCTGCGCGCGCGCCTCCGTTGCCGACAGGCTCAACGCCTCGCGCACCGCGCGCTCGGCCCACGCGGCATTGCGTCCGCGCAACTGCGCGAGGCCGCGGATGTACGCGGCGGCATCCTGGGTCGCCTTGCGGATCTCGGTCGACTGCGTGTCGTTCGGCAACTCGGCCGGTGTCGCGGATGCGCCGGACGCGCCCGATGCGCCGACCGGCGACGGCTTCGTCGCACCTGGCGCCCCAGGCGCTCCCGGCGCTCCCGGCGCGCCGCCGCCGATGCCGAACTGCACCGGCGATGCCGCGCCGAGATTGGTGCCGGGCGCCATCGCGGCAATGTGGCTCGCGTAGACGATATAGGTACCGGCGCTCGCGGCCCGTGCGCCACCCGGCGCGACGAACGCGGCGACCGGCACCGGCGAGCCGAGGATCGCCTTGATGATCAGCCGCATCGACGTGTCGAGCCCGCCGGGCGTATCGAGTTGCAGGATCGCGAGCGGCGCGTGCTCGCGCGCCGCGCGGTCGAGCGAGCGGACGATGAAGTCGGCGCTGGCCGGCCCGATCGCGCCGTTGACCGGAATCACGACGACAGGCGGCGCGGCGACGGGCTGGGTAGCGGGGGGCGGCGCGGCAACCGCCGCGCACACGACGAGCAGCGCCGCGAACAGCGCGGCGCGCGCGACCCGCGCGGACAGCGGGTGACGGGGGCGGGCGCCGGGCGATGCAGGTGCCGGCGGCGGCCCATGACGGTGAATGTGCATCGGGGCGTCCGGGCGGCGCGCGGCCGCACGCCGTCCGGCTCGCGGAAAGGGCGTTGGCCCGATATTTGAAGATTAGGCGGTTTCGGCGGAAAGCGCGAAGGCGGTGCCGCCGGCCGCGCACTCAGCCAGTGCCGCCGCCCCGCGCGAGCGCTTCTTCCCGGTACTCGGCCGGGCTGCGCCCGCTCCATTTGCGAAACGCGCGGTAGAACGCGCTCGGTTCCGCGAAACCGGCGGCGGCCGCGACGTCGGCGATGGTTCGCGCCGGATCGGCCAGCGCCTCGAACGCGAGGTCGCGCCGCAGCGTGTCCTTGATCGACTGGTACGCGTGGCCTTCCTGGTGCAGCTTGCGGCGCAGCGTCGCTTCGGCCACATGCAGCCGCGCGGCCATCCCGCCGGCGCCGGGCCACGCGGCGGGCGGCATCCCGCGCAGCACCGTGCGCACGCGCTGCGCGAGCGCGTTCGGGTTGCGGTACTTGACGATGAAGCTGGCCGGCGCGTTGCGCAGGAAGGTCTTCAGCGTCTTCGCGTTCTGCACGACCGGCAGCGTCGCGAATTCGGGATCGAAATCGACATACGAATCGGGCTGGTTGAAGCGCATGTCGTCGCACAGCATCGACGGGTATTCGTGGTCGGCCGGCGGCGTGTCGCAGCGGAAGCTCGCGTGCAGCACCGGGATGCGTCGCCCGATCAGCCAGCAGGTGAGCCCGTACACGATGATGAAATAGGTCGCGTACGTAAACATCGCGGGCGCCGCGGCGCTGTTGCGGTGCACGAAGCGCAGCCGCACGCGCTGCGGGTTCGCGTCGAGCTCCGCGTGCAGGTCGTCGAGCACGCAGTGCATGAAATTCACCGCGCGCGCCATCGCGTGCAGCCCGTCCTGCGCGGATAGCGCGGCCTGGCTCATCGCAATGAAGCTGCCGCTGCGCATCGGGTGGCGATCCTGCCCGAAAAACTCGTCGTCGAGCGCGCGCGCAATCGCGTTCCACAGCGCGCCGTATTGCTGCGCCGACACCCGCGCGCGCGGCTGCGCGAGCAGCGCGGGCGCGATGCCGGCCTGCGCGAGCAGCGGCTCGGCCGCGACGCCGCGCCGGGTGGCGAGCGCGACGCTATAGGCGACGAGGCTGATCGCGACGGTTCCCTTCTCTTCCTGCTTCATCGAAGCCGCCGGTATGGCAAAAACGCTCAGTGTAAATGAGCGGCGTGAGCATCGAACAGTCGCGCGCGCTTGCCTACACTTGTTGCATCGAAACGAAAGGTCGGTCGCGGTACGCGGCCGCGGGAGACAGCAGCGCCATGGACGAGCTTTACACCGAAGACCAGCGGATGATCCGCGACGCCGCGCGCGCTTTTGCCACCGAGGTGCTGGCGCCGAACGCCGCGCAGTGGGACCACGACGCGCACCTGCCCGACGCCGTCGTCGCGCGGCTCGGCGAACTTGGCCTGCTCGGGATGATCGTGCCGCAGGAACTGGGCGGCGCGTATACGGATTACGTCGCCTATGCGCTGGCGATGGAAGAGATCGCGGCGGGCGACGCCGCTTGCGCGACGATGATGAGCGTGCACAACTCGGTCGGCTGCGGGCCGATCCTCGGCTTCGGCACGCCCGCGCAGAAGGATCGCTGGCTGGCCGAGATGGCGGCGGGCCGCATCATCGGCGCGTTCTGCCTGACCGAGCCGCAGGCCGGCTCGGAGGCGCACAACCTGCGCACGCGGGCGGAGCTGCGCGACGGCAAGTGGGTGCTGAACGGCGCGAAGCAGTTCGTGACCAACGGCCAGCGCGCCGGCGTAGCGATCGTTTTTGCCATGACCGATCCGGAAGCCGGCAAGCGCGGCATTTCCGCGTTCCTGGTGCCGACCGACACGCCGGGTTTCATCGTCGGCAAGCCGGAGAAGAAGATGGGCATCCGCGCATCCGATACGTGCCCGATCACGTTCGAGAACTGCGCGATTCCGGAAGAGAACCTGCTCGGCAATCGCGGCGAAGGGCTGAAGATCGCGCTGTCGAACCTGGAAGGCGGCCGCATCGGCATCGCCGCGCAGGCGCTCGGCATCGCGCGCGCCGCATTCGACAAGGCGCGCCGCTATGCGGGCGAGCGCGTGCAGTTCGGCAAGCCGCTCGCCGAGCACCAGGCGATCCAGCAGAAGCTCGCCGACATGGCCACCCAGATCAATGCGGCGCGCCTGCTCGTGCATCACGCGGCGAAGCTGCGCACGGCCGGTCTGCCGTGCCTGTCGGAAGCATCGCAGGCGAAGCTGTTCGCGTCCGAGATGGCCGAGCGCGTGTGCTCGGACGCGATCCAGATCCACGGCGGCTACGGCTACCTCGTCGATTACGAAGTCGAGCGTCACTATCGCGACGCGCGCATCACGCAGATTTACGAAGGCACCAGCGAAGTGCAGCGGATGGTGATCGCGCGACAGCTTTGAGTCGCGACGCGCGCTCCATCGACAACCACGCAAACAACCAGACATACAGGCAGGCAAACAGGCAGGGCACGAGGGCAGCGCGGCAAACGCGGCACGCAACGACGTGACCGTGCGCCGCGCGATACGGAACCGGGCATGCGCTGCAGCGCTTGCCCGGTTGACCGCTGGGCATGGAGACTAGAGACGGAGACGACACGATGACGGTACAGGCATTCCTGGACGCACGCGACTTTCTGCTGCGCCATCGCACCGACTACGAAACCGCTTACCGCGATTTCGAATGGCCGGTGCTCGATGCGTTCAACTGGGCGCTCGACTACTTCGACCCGATGGCGCGCGGCAACGACAAGCCCGCGCTGTGGATCGTCGACGCGGCAACCGGCACGGGTGACCCGTATTCGTTCGCGCAGATGTCCGAGCGCTCGTCGCGGATCGCGAACTGGCTGCGCGGCATCGGCGTCGTGCGCGGCGACCGGATCCTGCTGATGCTGCCGAACCGTGTCGAGCTGTGGGACGCGATGCTCGCCGCGATGAAGCTCGGCGCGATCGTGCTGCCCGCGACCACGCAGCTGTCGGCCGACGACGTGCGCGATCGCGTGCAGATCGGCGGCGCGAAATACGCGATCGTCGACGAGAACGAAACCGCGAAGTTCGAACAGGCCGATCTCGGCCTCGAGCAGAAAATCGTCGCCGGCGCGCCGCGCGCGGGCTGGCTCGCGATGAACGACGGCTATGCGGCGAGCGCCGCGTTCGAGCCGGACGCCGTCACGCACGCGAGCGATCCGATGCTGCTGTACTTCACGTCGGGCACGACGTCGAAGCCGAAGCTCGTCGAGCATACGCATCGCACCTATCCGGTCGGGCACCTGTCGACGATGTACTGGGTCGGCCTGCAGCCGGGCGACATCCACTGGAACATCAGCTCGCCGGGCTGGGCGAAGCATGCATGGAGCTGCTTCTTCGCGCCGTGGAATGCGCAGGCGTGCGTGTTCGCGTTCAACTACGCGCGCTTCGAGCCGAAGGTCGTGCTCGATGCGCTCGTCAAATACCAGGTGACCACGCTGTGCGCGCCGCCGACCGTGTGGCGCATGCTCGTGCAGCAGCCGCTCGCGTCGTTCGACGTGAAGCTGCGCGAGATCGTCGGCGCGGGCGAGCCGCTCAATCCCGAGATCATCGAGCGCGTGAAGAAGGCGTGGGGCATCACGATTCGCGACGGCTACGGCCAGACCGAGACGACCTGCCTGATCGGCAACACGCCGGGCCAGCCGGTCGTCGCGGGCTCGATGGGGCGGCCGCTGCCCGGCTACCGGATCGCGCTGCTCGACCCGGACGGCGCGCCGGTGACCGAAGGCGAGGTCGCGCTGCCGATCGGCGCCGGCGTGACGCGCCCGGTCGGCCTGATGACCGGCTATGCGAACAATCCCGACGCGACTGCCCACGCGATGCGCGACGGCCATTACCGCACGTCGGACATCGCGATGCGCGGCGACGACGGCTACTACGTGTACATCGGCCGCGCGGACGACGTGTTCAAGTCGTCCGACTACCGGCTGAGCCCGTTCGAACTGGAAAGCGTGCTGATCGAGCATCCGGCGATCGCGGAAGCGGCCGTCGTGCCGAGCCCGGACCCGCTGCGGCTGTCGGTGCCGAAGACTTTCATCACGCTGCGCCAGGGCTACGAGGAAAGCCCCGCGCTCGCGCTGGAGATCTTCCGCTTCTCGCGCGAGAAGCTCGCGCCGTACAAGCGCATTCGCCGCCTGCAGTTCGCTGAGCTGCCGAAGACCATCTCGGGGAAGATCCGCCGCGTCGAGCTGCGCCGCCGCGAGATCGAGCGCGGCGACGATGCGACCACGCGGATGCCCGGCGAATACTGGGAAGAAGATTTCGCCGCCGAACTGAAATGACCGGCCGCGGGCCGCGCGCGCCGCGTTTTGCCGTGCGTCGCCCGTCACCGGACTGAACCGAACCGGCCGCGCGTGGCATCACGCCATGCGGCCCACTGCAAGGAGAGTGCACTGATGAACGCGAATCCGACGCCCCGCACGGGGCAAGACGTGCCGACGGTCAAGCTGCTGATCGACGGCGCCTTCGTCGAGTCCACCACGAGCGAGTGGCGCGACATCGTCAACCCGGCGACGCAGCAGGTCCTCGCGCGCGTGCCGTTCGCGACCGTCGCCGAAGTCGACGCGGCCGTGCAGGCCGCGCACGCCGCGTTTGCGACGTGGAAGAACACGCCGATCGCCGCGCGCATGCGCATCATGCTGAAGTTCCAGGATCTGGTGCGCGCGAACCTGCAGCGCATCGCGAAGACGCTGACGGCCGAGCAGGGCAAGACGCTGCCCGATGCCGAAGGCGACATCTTCCGCGGCCTCGAAGTGGTCGAGCATGCGTGCTCGATCGGCACGCTGCAGCTCGGCGAATTCGCGGAGAACGTCGCGGGCGGCGTCGACACCTACACGCTGCGCCAGCCGCTCGGCGTGTGCGCGGGCATCACGCCGTTCAACTTCCCCGCGATGATTCCGCTGTGGATGTTCCCGATGGCGATCGTATGCGGCAACACGTTCGTGCTGAAGCCGTCCGAGCAAGACCCGATGTCGACGATGCAGCTCGTCGAACTCGCGATCGAGGCCGGCGTGCCGAAGGGCGTGCTGAACGTCGTGCACGGCGGCAAGGAAGTCGTCGACGCGATCTGCACGCATCCGCTCGTGAAGGCGATCTCGTTCGTCGGCTCGACGGCGGTCGGCACGCACGTGTACAACCTCGGCAGCCAGCACGGCAAGCGTGTGCAGTCGATGATGGGCGCGAAGAACCACGCGGTGGTGCTGCCCGATGCGAATCGCGAGCAGACCCTCAACGCGCTGGTCGGCGCGGGCTTCGGCGCGGCCGGGCAGCGCTGCATGGCGACGTCGGTCGCGGTGCTGGTCGGCGAGGCGCGCGACTGGCTGCCCGATCTCGTCGCGAAGGCGAAGCTGCTGAAGGTGAACGCGGGCGCGGAAGCCGGCACCGACGTCGGTCCGGTCGTGTCGCGCGGAGCGAAGGCGCGCATCCTGTCGCTGATCGAAGCGGGCGTGAAGGAAGGCGCGAAGCTCGAGCTCGACGGCCGCGACGTGAAGGTGGCCGGTTACGAGGAGGGCAATTTCGTCGGCCCGACGATCTTCTCCGGCGTAAAGACCGACATGTCGATCTACACGCACGAGATCTTCGGTCCGGTGCTGGTCGTGCTCGAAGCCAACACGCTCGACGAAGCGATCGCGCTCGTCAACGCGAACCCGATGGGCAACGGCGTGGGCATCTTCACGCAGAGCGGCGCGGCGGCACGCAAGTTCCAGAGCGAGATCGACGTCGGCCAGGTCGGCATCAACATCCCGATCCCGGTGCCGGTGCCGTTCTTCAGCTTCACCGGTTCGCGCGGTTCGAAGCTCGGCGATCTCGGCCCGTACGGCAAGCAGGTCGTGCAGTTCTACACGCAGACCAAGACGGTCACCGCGCGCTGGTTCGACGACGACACGACGGCCGGCCCGGTGAACACGACGATCCGGCTGCATTGAGCCGCGGAGGACACGAACATGAAGATCGGTTTTATCGGACTGGGCCACATGGGTGCGCCGATGGCGCTGAACCTGTTGAAGGCCGGCCATGAAGTGCATGCGTTCGACCTGAGCGCCGACGCATTGCGCGCGCTGCAGGACGCCGGCGCGCAGGTCGCCGCATCGCCGCGCGACGCGGCATCGGGCGCGGCCTTCGTGATCACGATGCTGCCGGCCGCGCCGCACGTGCGCTCGGTGCTCGCCGGCGAGAACGGCGTGCTGGCCGGCCTCGGCGCCGGCGCGACCGTGATCGATTCGAGCACGATCGACCCGGCGAGCGCGCAGGCGTTCGGCGCGCTCGTGCGCGAGCACGGCGGCGCGTTCGTCGACGCACCGGTGTCGGGCGGCACCGGCGGCGCGGCGGCCGGCACCTTGACCTTCATGGTCGGCGGCAGCGATGCGGATTTCGAGCGCGTGAAGCCGGTGCTCGCCGGGATGGGCAAGAACATCGTCCACTGCGGGCCGACGGGGATGGGGCAGGTCGCGAAGGTCTGCAACAACCTCGTGCTCGGCATCTCGATGGCGGCCGTGTCGGAAGCGATGTCGCTCGGCGTCGCGCTCGGCATCGACCCGAAGGTGCTGGCCGGCATCGTCAACACGTCGACGGGCCGCTGCTGGAGCTCGGACACCTACAACCCGTATCCGGGCGTGATCGACACCGCGCCGTCGTCGCGCGGCTACAGCGGCGGCTTCGGCACCGACCTGATGCTGAAGGATCTCGGCCTCGCGAACGACGCCGCGAAGCAGGCGCGCCAGCCCGTCTATCTCGGTGCGCTCGCGCAGCAGCTGTACCAGACGATGAGCAGCCGCGGCGATGGGCAGCTCGATTTCTCGGCGGTGATCCGCCTGTACCAACCGGCCACCAAGAAGGACGCCTCATGATCGAACTGGACTACGTCGACGACGGCGCGATCGCGTGCGCGACGCTCAAGCGTCCGCCCGCGAACGCCTTCACCGCCGACGGGCTGCAGCAGCTGCAGGCCACCGTCGCCGAATTGAATGCGAACCCGCGCGTGCGCGCGCTGGTGATCACCGGAGACGGCCCGAAGTTCTTCAGCGCGGGCGCGGACCTGAATACGTTCGCCGACGGCGACCGCGCGGTCGCGCGCGCGATGGCCGCGCGTTTCGGCGCGGCATTCGAGGCGCTGCACGACGCGCGCGTCGTGACGATCGCGGCGATCAACGGCTATGCGATGGGCGGCGGCCTCGAATGCGCGCTCGCGTGCGACCTGCGGATCGCCGAGACGCACGCGCAGATGGCGCTGCCCGAGCCGTCGGTCGGCCTGCTGCCGTGCGGGCTCGGCACACAGACGCTGCCCTGGCTCGTCGGTGAAGGCTGGGCGAAGAAGATCATCCTGGCCGGCACGCGCGTCGACGCGGCGACGGCCCTCAGGATCGGCCTCGTCGAGGACGTGGTCGAAAGCGGCGCGGCCCGCGATGCGGCGCTGGCGCTCGCGCGCAACGTCGCACGGCAGAGCCCGCATGCGGTCGCCTACAGCAAGGAGCTGATCGGCCTCGCGCGCCGCGGCGTGCCGCGTAGCGCGGCGCTCGCGGTCGAGCGCGAGCGCTTCGTCGACCTGTTCGACACGAACGATCCGCGCGAAGGCGTGGCCGCGTTTCTCGGCAAGCGCGCGCCGCAATGGCACACCGACGGGGAGTCGCAACGATGAGCACGCCGGTGACGACTCATGACAGCTTCGCGCAACCCGCGCCGGAGGTGCTGTTTCGCGTGGTGAACCGCGTGGCGCTCATTACGCTGAACCGGCCGGCCGCACTCAATGCGTTGTCCTATTCGATGATCGGCGAGCTGGCCGCGCTTCTCGAGCGTTGCCGCACCGACGACCAGATCGTCGCGGTCGTGCTGCGCGGCGCGGGCGAGAAGGGCTTCTGCGCGGGCGGCGACGTGCGCGCGCTGCACCGGATGGTCGCGCAGCGCGAGACCTGGCTGCCGTTCTTCGTCGACGAATACCGGCTCGACTACGCGATCCACACGTTCCCGAAGCCGGTGGTCGCGCTGATGGACGGCGTGACGATGGGCGGCGGAATGGGGCTCGCGCAAGGCGCGGCGCTGCGCGTCGCGACCGAGCGCAGCAAGATCGCGATGCCCGAGACGCGCATCGGCCTCGTGCCCGACGTCGGCGCGACGCATTTCCTGTCGCGCATGCCGGTCGAGCTCGAGCTGTACGTGGGGCTGACGGGCGCGATGCTGTCGGGTGCCGACGCGCTGAGCGCGAAGCTCGCGGATCTGTGCGTGCCGTCGGCGTGGCTCGATACGTTCGAGACGCGCATCGACAGCATCAAATGGGACGGCGACGTGCTGCCGGCGCTGCGCAAGGTGTTCGAGCCGCCGTGCAACGTCGTGCCGCATGCGGCGCTCGATACGCAGACGGCGTGGATCGTCCGGCACTTCGACAAGCGCTCGACCGTCGAGCGGATCGTCGCGACGCTCACGCAGGAGCTCGCGCGCGACGAGCTGTCGCGCGAGCATCGTCAATGGCTGCAGGCGACGCTCGATGCACTCGCCGGCCATTCGCCGACGATGCTGTGCGTGACGCGCGAAGCGCTGCTGCGCGGCCGCCAGATGACGCTCGCCGAATCGTTCCGGATGGAGCTCGGCATCGTCGCGCGCGCGATCGAGGAGGGCGACTTCTGCGAAGGCGTGCGCGCGCATCTCGTCGACAAGGATCGCAAGCCGCGCTGGGCGCCGGCGTCGCTCGTCGAGCTGCGCGCCGAGCGCGTGCGGCATTTCCTGACGTCGCCGTGGAAGCTGTTCGCCCATCCGCTCGCCGATCTCGGCGCGGCGTGAGCGCCGCGTGACGGCCCGGCGCGCCCGTGCGGCGCGTCGGTTTCAACCGGTTTTCTTGATGCTCGCGGGCTGCGGCCGCTCGATCATCGGCGGCACCGCCTGCACGAGCGCGTCGATCACGCAGCGCGTCTTGCGCGGCAGGTAGCGCGTTTTCGGCCAGATCGCGTGAATGTCGCCTTCGCATACGAAGCAGCGATCGAGCACGACGACCATCTCGCCGCGCTTCACGTAATGATCGAGCAGCCAGCTCGGCAGCCACGCGATCCCGAACCCCGATGCGCCGGCCGCCGCGATCGCCTGCACGTCGTCGAAGCTGAGCTGGTGCGGCATGTCGATGCGCACCGTCGAGCCGTCCGGCGCGCGCAGGTCCCACGGCTGCGCGACGCCCGAGCGTGAGTATGCGATCGTCCGGTGGTTCCTCAGATCGTCGAGCGATTGCGGCATCCCGTAGCGCGCGAGATACGACGGCGCGGCGCCGAGGCTTCCGTATTGCGTGCCGAGCCGCCGCACCGCGAGGCTCGTGCTGTCCGCGAGCGAACCGATCCGCACCGCGAGGTCGATGCCTTCCTCGACCAGGTCGACGAAGCGGTCGGTGATCGACACGTCGATCCGCAGGTGCGGATAGGTGCGCGCGAGATCGAGCACGATCGGCGTCACGCAGTGATGCCCGAACGCGAGCGGCACGCTCAGCCGCAGCTTGCCGCGCGCTTCGTTGCGGCCGCAATCGAGATCGGCTTCGGCCGCTTCCAGCTCCGCCAGCGCGCGCACGCAGCGGTCGTAGTACGCCTGGCCGTCGTCGGTCAGGCTCTGGCTGCGCGTCGTGCGCTGCAGCAGCCGCGCGCCGAGCCGCTTCTCGAGCCGCGCGATCGCCTTGCCGACCGCCGAGCGCGTCATGTCGAGCCGTTCCGCGGCGAGCGCGAAGCTGCCGGATTCCACGACCTGGACGAAGGTCGTTACGCCGTCGAGTTTGTCGGTCATGGCGGGGCGTGCTGGGGTTGCCCTGATTGCGTCCTGTGATTCCCGAGTCCGGGGAAGTGGACGCGTCAATGGGGAGGGAAATTCTCACTATAGTACCGATTCCCGCTCAGCGTGCGTTGCCGGCCGCACGCGGCGCATCCTTCTCACCTGGAGGCGCACGGCCTGTCGAGGGCCGTCGCGCAATACGCATGACCCTATCCGACTCCCGCAGGAATGCGGTCGCGCTGGCGGCCGTCTGTCTCACGTCGCTGATGTTCGGCCTCGAGATCTCGAGCGTGCCGGTGATCCTGCCGACGCTCGAACGCGTGCTGCACGGCGACTTCAACGGCATGCAGTGGATCATGAACGCGTACACGATCGCGTGCACGACGGTGCTGATGGCGGCCGGCACGCTCGCCGACCGGTTCGGCCGCAAGCGCGTGTACGTGATCGGCACCGTGCTGTTCGGCGCGACCTCGCTGCTGTGCGGGCTCGCGCCGAACGTGCCGGTGCTGGTCGCGGGCCGGCTGCTGCAGGGCGCGAGCGGCGGCGCGATGCTGATCTGCCAGATCGCGGTGCTGTCGCATCAGTTCCGCGAAGGGCGCGAGCGTGGCCGCGCGTTCGGGATCTGGGGCATCGTGTTCGGGATCGGCCTCGGCTTCGGGCCGATCGTCGGCGGCGCGATCGTCGTAGCGGCGAGCTGGCCGTGGGTGTTTCTCGTGCATGCGCCGCTCGCGGCCGTCGCGCTCGTGCTGATCTGCGGCGCGGTGCAGGAGTCGCGCGATCCGCATGCGGGCACGCTCGACGTCGCGGGCATCGTCACGCTGTCGCTCGCGGTGCTCGGTCTCGCGTTCTATATCACGCAGAGCGCGGAGCTGGGGCTCACGAGTGCGGCCGGCCTCGGCGTGCTCGGCGCGACCGTGCTCGCGCTGGCCGGCTTCTTCGTCGCGGAGCGCACGAGCGCGCGGCCGATGTTCGACTTCTCCGTGTTCCGGATTCGCGCGTTCACCGGCGCGATCTTCGGCTCGATGGGGATGAACTTCAGCTTCTGGCCGTTCATGATCTACCTGCCGATCTGGTTCCAGGTCGCGCTCGGCTACGACAGCGTGATGGCCGGCCTCGCGCTGCTCGCGTACACGCTGCCGACGCTGGTCGCGCCGCCGTTCGGCGAGCGGCTCGCGCTGCGCTACGGGCCAGGCGTCGTGATTCCGGGCGGCCTGTTTACGATCGCGGCCGGCTTCGCGCTGATGCGGATCGGCAGCGGCGTCGAGCACGCGAGCTGGCTCACGATGCTGCCCGGCTGCGTGATCGCCGGCATCGGGCTCGGGCTCACCAACACGCCGGTCACGAACACGACGACGGGCGCGGTGCCGAGTTCGCGGGCCGGGATGGCGTCGGGCATCGACATGAGCGCGCGGATGATCTCGCTCGCGCTGAACATCGCGACGATGGGCTTCGTGCTGGTCGCGGGGATCGTCGCGAGCCTGAAGGCCGGCGTCGCGGGAGCGGTCGATGTGGAGGCGCTGCGCGCGCTGGCGCAGCAGATCGCGTCGGGCCGCACCGACGGGCTGCAGGCGATCGCGCCGGCGCTCGCCAAGGCCGACCCGAACGGTGCGGCGCTGCACGCGGCGCTCGTGCACGGCTTCGGCTGGGTGATGGTGTACGGCGCGGCCGGCGTGGCCGTGCTCGCGACGGCAAGCGCGGTGGCGTTCGCGCCGGCGCGGCGGGGGGTGACGGTGTGTGAATGACGCGTGCGCCGCGCGTCGGGTGACGCGTCGTTGCCGTGACGCGGCAACGAGCGTCATCATCGGCCGGTCGTGTTCCTCGCCGCGCGCGGGCATCGCGCCGATTCCCGTCCGTTCAGGTGCGTGCGCATCTTGTGCGATTGCCGCACGCGGTGTGGTGCGCGGCTGGTTCCGCGCGCTTACGCGCCGTCGCCGCGTGTGTCGATCCTGCGTTGCGTGTCCGCGTCGACGATCGCACGGATCGCGTTGAACAGCGGTGCCGCGTCGGTGTAGCGCCGGCCGTAGCCGAGATTGAACGCGTAGTCGAAGTCCGGCGGATTGCTGCCCTGGTTGTGCTGCAGGATCGTCTCGAGCTTGTCGAGTGCCTTCGCGGCGCGCGCTTCCGGTGATGCCGCCGCCTCGTATTCGTCCCACAGTGCGACGATCTCGTCGCGCAGCGCGCGATCGAGCCCGGCCGTCAGCGTGAGCAGGTCGTCGCGTTCGTGCGTGCTCTTGTCCGGATGCGCGGCCTGCTCGATCGCGGGGATGTCGCCGTGCAGCGCTTCGCCGAGATCGTGGACGACGCACAGTTTCAGCAGCTTCGTCGTGTCGACGTCGGGCAGCGCGTCGGCGAACACGAGCGCCATCAGGCACAGCCGCCAGCTGTGCTCGGCCGTGCTTTCGGCGCGCCCGCTCGACGTGTGGCCGCTGCGCAGCACGTCTTTCAGGCGTTCGGCTTCGCGCAGGAAATCGAGCCGCGCGTGGATCGTGTCGAGGTTCATGGCTGGTGGGAATGCTCGAATCGTGCCGTCAAGCGTACGCCGTGCGGCCGCGCTGCGTCCACGCATGAAATATGCGCGCCGCGCTCGTACCCCGCGACCGCCGCGCGTGCTATAGCGTTTCGACGAGGCGCGCGGCGGAGCCGTCCGACAGCGTCATCCGCGTCCATCGGCAGGTGCTGCCGCGGATCGGCACGACGCGCGACGCATTGGCGCCGGTTGCGAATTCGACGCTCGGCGGCCCCGCGTGATCGTGCCAGCCGAGCGGTTCGAGCGCGGCTTCCATGCGGACGATCTCCGGCGACGCATAGCGCCACAGCGACGTGCCGAGCAGCGTCGGCAGCGGCCGCGAGAACTCGGCCGCGCGCGACGGCGAGCACGCGAGCAGACGGTGCGTGAGGTCACACACGAGATGCATGCGCGCCGTGCTGCTCGCGATCAGCCGCGCGAGCGCGTGGTCGCCCGCCGAATCGAGACGCGCGGCAAGCAGCCGCTCGGCCGTCGCGCGCTCGTCCGGCGACATCTGCTGGATGCCGGCTTCCCAGCGCGAGATCGTCGATTGGGCGACGCCGAACAACTCGGCAGCATGGCTCTGCTTCACGCGATGCAGCGTGCGCCAACGCTTGAGTTGCGGGCCGAGCGGCGGGGTGTGAAGCGGTGAGGCGGGCATGTTCGTATTCCGTTCGGGATGCGGGCCGCGCAGGCGCCGCGTTGCGCAATGGATGAATGGGGCCGTCATTTCCGGGATGCCTGGATTACGACGAACCCGATCGGAACGCGCGTCGTCCGCCAAGGGCGGGTGTGCCGTCGGCGGTGATCGGTGTGCGCTGTATCGTGAGATCCAGACCTGCGATCGCCATCGTGACATGCCGAGCTTAGATCGTGTACGGCTGATCGAGCAACGGTGCGGCCATCCCGGACGGTACGTCGAAACCTTCGGCGGAATAGCAGCCGCAACCCCGCCAATCGCGCCGTCTCTATCGACACGCCCGGCGTCCGGCTCCGCCGGCAATGTTTTCGCCAGGCTTTCAACCGGCTCCGCCATATCTTATTATTCGGCGAAAGCGGAGCGCGCCGGCCGTGACTGGACATGTCGACGCATGACGCGCCGGTCAGCATTGCCACCGTCCGACTTCCGCATCGCACGATGCATGATCGGCACGACCGGAGGCGCGTGATCTGCGCGTATCCCGAAAAAATCAATACGAGGGCGCCATGGTACGACTGGTGTTGCTGCTGCTGGGCATCGAATATCTGCGAACGCGCTGGCGTGGACTGACCGTGCTGGGCTGGCTGTGGGTCGTCGCGGGCGTCGGCATCTTCGTCGACGCACTCGACGGCGCGCTGCATTTTCCGATCGAACTGTTCGCGTGGCTGTTCCTGATCGAGGGGCTCGCGACGCTCGCGGTGGCCGGCAGCGGCGTCGGCGGGCAGCGCATCCTGCGCTACGTGAAGGGCATCGCGGTCGTGGTGGCCGCCGCGCTCGTGTTCGCGGGCCATCATCACGGACACTTCCTGCTGTCGATGATCTTCGGCACGCTGTTTCTCGTCGACGGGCTGCTGCAGTGCACGTCCGCGTGGATGGTGCGTTACCGGCGCTGGCACGTCGCATTCGCGTGGGGCGTCGTCGAGATCCTGCTCGCGATCTTCTTCTACCAGCCGTATCCGACTCACTATGTGGGCACCGTGCCGTACTGCCTCGGCTTGCTGCTGATGTTCGGCGGCATGCACATGCTGAGCCTCGCCGCGCGCGTGCGGCGGCTGACGCGCAACCCCGCGTTCGTCACGTCGCCGGCGCCGGCGATCGTGCCTGACATCGACACGGCTGCCGACCTCCCGCGCTTCACGCAATCCGAATGGGACGGCCCGCCGGCCGACCACGAGCACGCGCTGACCGTGCACGTGTGGACGCCGACCGGCACGTCGAAGGCCGAAGCGCAGCGCTATCCGGTGATCGACCGCTACATCGCGGCGGTGGACGTCAACGGCGTGATCTCCACCGGCCATGCGGCGCTGGAGTCGCCCGAGGGTATCTACATCAGCCTGTATCCGGCCGTCGAGATCGATCGTTCTCCCGATGAATTCACACGGATCCTGCGCGCGACGCGCGAGAACGACGTGCCCGGGCTGTTCCAGCCCGACTATGCGACCGAGTCGAAGGCGTGGTGTCCGTCGACCGTGCGCGTGCGGATCCGCAACTACGATCCGGCGAAGCTGGCCGCGTTCTGGTCGTCGTATCGGCAGACGGTCACGTACAACCTCACGCACCGCAACTGTTCGAGCACCGTGTCGAACGCGCTCGAAGCGGCGCTCGACGGCGCGGTGTGGCGGCTCAAGGGCACGCGGGCCGGGTGGGGCGCATTCGTGCGGCTGCTGCTCACGCCCGAGCTGTGGGTCGCCGCGCAGATCCGCAAGCGCGCGGTGACGATGGCCTGGACGCCCGGGCTCACGCTCGACTATGCGCGCGCGCTCAGCATGCTCGCCGATCCGCGTCCGTTCGCGTGGTGGAAGGTCGCGCGCTCGGCCGTGCAGGCGATCATCGCGTCGCGCCGCGCGTGGCGCGAGCAGGACAGCGCGGCGATGTCGTCCGGCGGATCGGAGGCCGCGTCGGTGAAATGATCGCGTGGCGCCGGACGAGGGCCGGCGCGTGAGCATCGGCGTGTGACAGATTCTCGCGCTCGAAGGCGCGGATTCGGCCGCGCGTGCGCGCATGCAGCTTGGCAGCAGCGAGCCGTGAGCAGGGGCATGCTGTCCGCGAGTTCGATGCTTTGCCCATTCCGATCGCGACGCGATAGGGCCTGCCCGGCCGGCAGGCCGTCATCGTGGGGATGCTCCGTTGCAGGGCGAGCCGGCGTCTCCGGCGGAGAAGGGCGCGTATTGGTACCGGTGCCGGCGCTGACAAGGGTGGCGTTCGACTACGAATTCCTTCGTCCACCTTCATATTGATGCCACGTTGCGCGAGCAACAATCGCGGGCAGACATTCGACAACCTTGTGGCGCATCCCGCGACCGCAAGCCTTTTCCGAGGAAACGCCATGCTCAAGACGCTCGCCCGCGCCGCGGCCGCAATCGCCGTCGCATCCGCCTCGCTGCACGCCGTCGCGCAGACCAGCTACGACTACCTGCTGCTCGCTGCTTCGTGGGAACCCGGCTTCTGCGCGTCGCACGACACGCCGGAGTGTACGAACCTCGCCGGCACGTACGCGGCGACGAGCCTGTCGCTGCATGGTCTCTGGCCGAACCGGTACGACGGCAACCAGCCGTTCTACTGCGGCGTGCCGCAGAGCGACGTCGATCTCGACAACGCGCACCAGTGGTGCAGCATGGATGCGTATCCGGTCAGCACCGCGACCCGCAGCACGCTGTCGACCTACATGCCGGGCGTGGCGTCGTGCCTCGACAAGCACGAATGGTTCAAGCACGGCACCTGCTCGAACTCGGCGTCGCCGGATGCGTACTGGAACCAGGCGGCCGGCATGATCAGCCGGCTCGGCAACACGTCGTTCAACGCGTTCCTGCAGGCCAACGCGGGCAAGACGGTGACGCGCAACCAGCTGCTGTCCGCGTTCGAAGGCGCGTTCGGCAGCAATACGCGCAGCGCGGTGTCGCTGAAGTGCACGAAGACCAATGGCGTCAGCTATTTCACGGAAGCGTGGATCGCGGTCAAGACGAACGCGACCGCGCAGTTTCCGAGCGCGGCGTCGCTCGTGACGGACGGGAATACGCAGGGGACGTGCCCGACGTCGGGCGTGTATATCGCGAAGTAACGCGCGAAGTTGCGCACGGCGTAATGCGCGAGGCGCCGGCCGGAAGCGTTCCGGCCGGCGTGGCGTGGATATCGTGCGCCTAAGCGAGCAGCCGCAGCGCGTCCGCGAGCGACAGCACCGTCGTGCGCGTCTCGAACGCCGTCGCGAACAGATGCTCGTGCACGACTTCATCCGGGTCGTAGCAGCAGTCCTTCACCGTATACAGCCGGAAATCCGCGTCGCTGGCGTGTGCGACCGACGACAGCACGACGCCGGTCGACGCAATCCCGACCAGGATCAGCGTATCGATACCCCGCGCGATGAGCCGCGCCTGCAGGTCGGTGCGGAAGAACACGCTCGCGCGATGCGCGATAGTCAGCGGCTCGCTGTCTAGCCGGCCGAGCTCCGGGCACGGGCCGTCGTCGACGAATAGGCCGAGTTGCTTGATCCCTTGCCCGTTCTTGTTGCGGGGGCTGACTTCCGGATAGCCGGGGCTGAAGCGGAGATTCGCGAAGCAGACGTGGACACCGCTCGCCCGGGCTGCATCGCACAGCTTGCGCGTATTGGCGAGCAGGGTGGGGGCGACTGACGGAAAGAGGCCGAGGATGTCGGTCTGGTAGTGCATCACGATCAGCGCGGTTTGTGCCGGAACGATCGAGGGTATCGGCGCGTGCGTGCTGCCTTCCGCACCTGCATGGCGAGTCGTCGCGAGATCTGAAGCGTGTTCCGGTTGCATGACTGATGCTCTCCCATGAGCCACTTCGGTGTTTTCAGAAAATCGACCGCTCCGTATACGTCGTCAACCATTCCGGCGCGAGCGTGTTGGAACTCCGGCAATATAAACCGACATTTCATCTTGGTGCAGACCGGCCGAGCTGGCGAGTGCGGTACCGCCCTGGACGACCGGGTTCGTTCAGCTCTGGACATCGGGTCGGCGATACTGAAATGCCGGCAATCTGGCAAACTTCGCGAAACACCGACATTTGGAGAACGGTGGTGTCCATCAATGTACGCGGCACGGAAGGCTACGCGGAGCATGCACATTCGCTCATCGAGCAATGGCAGGACATCTCGTTCGAGGAACATCATCGGCCCATGCTGCATCTCGTTCCCGCGCGCCCGTCTTGCATTCTCGATGTTGGAGCCGGTATCGGAACCGATGCGGCTGCATTCGCGGCGATGGGGCATTCGGTCGTAGCCGTCGAACCGGTGGATGCGTTGCGCGTTGCGGGAATCAGGCGGCATTCGTCTCCGGGGATCGAATGGCTGGACGATAGCCTGCCGGATCTCGCGATCTTGCGTACGAGGCGAAGAGCATTTGACTTCGTGATGCTGTCGGCCGTCTGGATGCACCTTGATGAAGACGAACGTCGTCGGGCGATGCCGAACGTCAGCGCTCTCCTGTGCGACGGCGCGGTGCTGGTCGTGTCCTTGCGTTACGGACCGGTTCCGGAAGGACGACGGATGTTCGACGTCTCAGCGGAAGAAACCATGCAGCTCGCAAATGCTCATGGCTTGCGCAATGTGCTGAATGTCCAGACCGAATCCGTACAGCGTGGAAATCGGCGTGCGGGTGTGATGTGGAGCCGATTGGCATTCGTCAAAGGCGGCGCACGGGGTTAGATTCGGTCGAAGGTCGGGCCCGGGATGCTTCGGTAAGCGCGCGTATGGAGCGATCAGCGCCGGTTCTCGAAGAGAGCGGTGGCAGTAAGGGGTTGGTCTCTGCCTGATATGTGCGACTGCTGCAGAGACGCACGCGCTATAAAGATCCAACCTCGACGCCGAGGATTGCCCGACGACGTTCTGTCAAAATATCCGCCCAATCCTTCGGATCGAGCGCGGAATGGAACTCAGACAACTACGCTATTTTCTCAGTGTCGTCGAACACGGAAGCATGGGCAAGGCAGCGCTGGAACTCGGCGTGGTGACCTCGGCACTGAGTCAGCAGATCAGCCGTCTCGAAGGCGAACTGTCCACGCGCTTGCTGCAACGCACCTCGGCGGGCGTCGTTCCGACCGATGCAGGTCTGGCGTTCTGGCGTCAGGCGCAACTCGCGCTGCGGCATATCGACGATGCCGCGCTTGCCGCACGCTCGGCCCGTCTGTCGGGCCATGTCAGCGTCGGCATGGCGCCGAGCACGGCGAGCGTGCTGGGTGTCGCATTCATGCAGGCCATGCGCTCGCGCTATCCCGATGTACGGTTGCACATGGTCGAAAGTCTCTCCGGCTATCTTGCGTCCATGTTGAGCGCGCGTCAGATCGATCTCGCCGTGCTGTTCCATGAGGAGTCCGCGCAACGATGGAGCGTGCTGCCGCTGCTGGACGAGCGGCTGTTCCTGATCGGCGCGGGCGATCTCGATGGCATGCCGACGAGCGCGTCCGTCCGGCTGAAAAATCTTGGCAGGCTTCCGCTGATTCTCCCCAGCGGCACGCACGGGCTGCGTTCGCTGCTGTTATCGGCGTTCAGGCGCGCCGAGTACGAGCCGAACATCGTCGCCGAAGTCGACGGCCTTGCGCTCCTGATGGACTTCGTCCGCACCGGCATCGGCGCGACGATACAACCGGGCGCGGCGCTCGCAAGGCCCGAGAACGTGATACTGACGAGCGTGCCCGTCGCTGAAAAATACGCCACGCGGCCCAACATGCTCGCCAGCATCTCCGATGACGAACTGTCTCCCGCCGGTCTCGCTGCGCGCGTGGTGCTCGCCGATGTCGCCCGTCGACTGGTGCAGGAAGGCCGCTGGCCCGGTGCGCGGCTGCGGGAACCTCAGCCTTCACAAAAAGTGAAGACCCGTTGACGGCTGGCTGGTAGCGACGCGGGCACGAGACCTTTACGATTTGTCCAAAAGGAGGCAAGTCTGATGGTCGATGTGCTCGTAATCGGAGGAGGCAATGCCGCGCTGTGTGCCGCATTGATGGCGCGCGAAGCGGGCGCCTCGGTCCTGCTTCTCGAATCCGCGCCGCGCGAATGGCGCGGCGGCAACTCGCAACACACGCGCAATCTGCGCTGCATGCACGATGCGCCGCAAGACGTTCTCGTCGACGCCTATCCGGAAGAGGAATTCTGGCAGGACCTGTTGAAAGTCACCGGTGGCATCACGAACGAGCATCTCGCGCGGCTGACGATCCGCGCGTCGTCGTCGTGCCGGCCGTGGATGCAGAAGCATGGGGTGCGCTTCCAGCCGCCGCTGTCCGGTGCGCTGCACGTGGCACGCACCAACGCGTTCTTCATGGGCGGCGGCAAGGCGCTCGTCAACGCGTATTACCGCAGCGCCGAAGCGCTCGGCGTCGATATCCGCTATGAAACGCCCGTTGATTCGCTTGAACTCGACGGCAGTCTCTTCATCGCGGCGCGCAGCGGCAGCCAGCGCTTCGAGGCGCGCGCTTGCGTGCTGGCGGCAGGCGGTTTTGAATCGAATCGCGAATGGCTGCGCGAAGCGTGGGGGCAAAACGAGCGCGGCGAATGGCCCGCCGACAACTTCCTGATTCGCGGCACGCGCTTCAACAAGGGCGTGCTCATCAAGCATATGGCCGACGCTGGTGCGGACATGATTGGCGATCCGTCCCAGTCGCATTGCGTCGCCATCGATGCACGCGCGCCGCTGTATGACGGCGGAATCTGCACACGCATCGACTGCGTGTCGCTGGGCGTCGTGGTGAATCGTGACGCCGAGCGCTTCTACGACGAAGGCGAGGATTTCTGGCCGAAGCGCTATGCAATCTGGGGACGGCTCGTTGCGCATCAGCCGGGGCAGATCGGCTATTCGATCATCGACTCGAAAGCAATCGGCCGCTTCATGCCGCCGGTGTTTCCGGGCGCACAGGCCGACACGCTGCCGGAACTCGCGCGCAAGCTCGGGCTGCCGGAGGCGCGCTTCATGGAAACGCTCACGCGCTACAACGATACGTGCCGCGACGGCACCTTCGACCACACCGCGCTCGACGACTGCCACACCGAAGGCCTCGCGCCGCCCAAGACACACTGGGCCCGCCGCATCGAGACACCGCCGTTCTACGGTTACGCGTTGCGGCCAGGCATCACGTTCACGTATCTCGGACTCAAGACCAATGACCGCGCGCAGGTTCACTTCGGCGGCAACGCCAGTGAAAACCTGTTCGTCGCCGGCGAAATGATGGCCGGCAACGTGCTCGGCAAGGGCTATACGGCGGGCGTCGGCATGTCGATCGGCACGGCCTTCGGGCGCATTGCCGGGACGCAGGCCGCACGCGCCGCGCTCAAGACAACGGAGGCAACCAGTGCAGCAGTCTGACCCGCTCGCGCCCGAACGCGCGCGCACGGCGTGCTCGGTCGATACGAAAAAAACTCCACACGGCAGCACGGCGCGCGTGATCCCCATCGTACACATGAGCGCCGGCGAAACCGAAGTGGCACGGCAGATGCAGATCTGCAACGCCTGCCGCTATTGCGAAGGCTTCTGCGCGGTGTTCCCGGCCATGACGCGCCGCCTGGAATTCGGCAAGGCGGACGTCAACTATCTGGCGAATCTCTGCCACAACTGCGGCGCGTGCTATCACGCGTGCCAATACGCGCCGCCGCACGAATTCGGCGTGAACGTGCCGAAAGCGATGGCCGAAGTCCGGCTCGAAACCTACACCGAATACGCGTTTCCTGCGTCGTTCGGCGCGCTGTACAAGCGAAACGGCCTGACTTTGTCGGTTGCATTGGCGGCCGGAATCGCGCTGTTTCTGCTGCTCGGTACGGCATTGCGCGGCGGCTTGTCGGGCGATGTCGCGCCGGCGAACTTCTACGCGATCTTCCCGCACGGCCTGCTCGCGGCGATGTTCGGCATCGTTTTCCTGTTCGCCATTCTTGCGCTCGGTCTCGGCGTCACGCGCTTCTGGCGCGACGTGTCGGCAGGAACGGCGAGCGCGAGCGCGCCAGCCGTCGCGGAAGCGGCCAGGAACGCGCTGACGCTCAAGTACCTGGACGGCGGCCACGGCGACGGCTGCAACGAAGAGGACGATGCCTTCACGCTGGCGCGGCGTCGCTTCCATCACCTGACGTTCTACGGCTTCATGCTGTGCTTTGCGGCAACCGCAGTCGCGACGCTCTATCACTATGCATTCGGTCTGGAAGCGCCGTATCCGTTTCTGAGCGTGCCGGTGCTGATGGGAACGGCGGGCGGCATCGGGCTGATTGCGGGGCCGGCGGGACTGCTGTGGCTGAACCTGAAACGCGTTCCGGAGCGGGGCGATCCCCGTCAGCGTCCGATGGACCGCGGCTTCATCGCGCTCCTGCTTCTGACGAGCGCATCCGGTCTCGCGCTGCTCGCGCTCCGCACGACCTCGGCGATGCCGTCGCTGCTCGCGATTCATCTCGGCATCGTGATGGCGCTGTTCGCCACGCTGCCTTACGGCAAGTTCGCGCACGGCATCTTCCGCTCGGCGGCATTGCTCAAATCGTCGCTAGAGAAGCGGCAACGCAGCACGCTGAACCTCGGTTCGGATTAGCAGACACCAGGGCGCGTGGGCGCCCATCATCATAGACAAGAAGCAGGAGACGCAATGAACCGCACAGAATCGATCGCTGCCACGCCCGGCATTTCGCCCATGACGAGGGCCGCCGCCGTGTTGCGCGTGACCAGCGGCAATTTCATCGAACAGTTCGATTTCTTTCTGTTCGGCTTCTACGCGACCTCGATCGCGAAGATCTTTTTCCCGTCCACCAGCGAGTTCGCGTCTCTGATGCTCACCTTCGCTGTGTTCGGCGCGGGCTTCCTGATGCGTCCGCTCGGCGCGATCTTTCTCGGCGCGTATATCGACAAGGTCGGGCGGCGCACCGGGCTGATCGTTACGCTGTCGATCATGGCGAGCGGCACCGTTCTGATTGCCTGCGTGCCGGGGTACGCGACCATCGGCCTGGTCGCGCCAGCGCTCGTGCTGCTCGGGCGTCTGTTGCAGGGCTTCTCGGCGGGCGCGGAACTGGGCGGCGTGTCGGTCTATCTCGCGGAAATGGCGACGCCCGGCAACAAGGGTTTTTACACGAGTTGGCAGTCGGCGAGCCAGCAGGTCGCCATCGTCGTGGCGGCGGCCATCGGTTACGGATTGAACCAGTGGCTGTCCGCGCAGCAGATCGCTGCATGGGGGTGGCGCGTGCCGTTCTTCATCGGTTGCGCGATCGTGCCGTTCCTGTTCGTGCTGCGCCGCTCGCTGCAGGAGACCGCGGCGTTCGAAGCGCGGCGGCATCATCCGCAGGCGCGCGAGATTTTTGCGATGCTGCTCGGCAATTGGCGCACCGTCATCGGCGGCATGCTGCTGACGGCGATGACTACCACCACCTTCTATCTCATCACCGTGTATACGCCGACCTTCGGGAAGTCGGTGCTGAAGCTGTCCACCTCCGACAGCCTGATGGTGACGCTGCTCGTGGCTGCGTCGAATTTCGTCTGGCTGCCGATCGGCGGCACGATTTCCGACCGCATTGGCCGCAAACCGCTGTTACTCGCCATTTCCGCGCTGACGATCTTCACGGCTTATCCGGCGCTGTCCTGGCTCGCCGATGCACCGAGCTTCGCGCGCATGCTGATCGTGCTGCTGTGGTTCTCGTTCTTCTTCGGCATGTATAACGGCGCGATGGTCGCCGCGCTCACCGAAGTGATGCCGGTCGAAGTGCGCGTCGCGGGCTTCTCGCTGGCGTTCAGTCTCGCGACGGCGCTGTTCGGCGGCTTTACGCCGGCCGTATCGACGTATCTGATTCAGGTCTTGCATGACAAGGCCGCACCCGGCTACTGGCTGAGCTTCGCTGCGCTCTGCGGCTTTTGCGCGACGCTCGGGCTGTACCGTCGCCGCGCGGGCGGCAATGCGTCGGCGGCATCGTCGGCCTGAGGGCGATTACAGCGGCGCGTTTCCGTCACCCCGGCTTCGCGCCGGGCTTGCGCTTTTTCAGCGGCGACAAGAGGGGCGATGCGGTCCAGCTTGCGCAGCAGCGCAGGCCACTCCGCTTTGCCGCAGGAGCGGCGGGTCTGTGGTTGACAGGCTCGTGTGTCCGGCGCGCAGATCATGGGCCGAAGGCTATTCGACTGACCGACGAGTGGGCTTTTCGGCAAGGGGAGCGGATTCAACCGGCAACGGACCGCCGGGGAGGTATCCAACGGCGTTCGATTCGGCCATTACGAGTCATGCACGACCGGCACCCGCATTGGCGCTTGAGTACCGGTGTGACGCCTGCGGCGATACGCACGAAACTTGTTCCGCGATTTGCCGCGCCCGGTTGCTTTCTTCACTGTGCTCGCAATGCGGCAAAATGAGTGTCCTGTTGCCGGGCGGCCCCGATGAGTGGCGCACTGGAAGACGTGCCCCCGCTCACGGTGCCTTTGCTCCGGTCGACCGGTGGCGCGAGGCGGTGTGTTGCACCGTCCGGAATCGCGGCATCTGCCCGGGTGCGGCCCGTGCGATGATGTGCCATGACCGACATGAGAGATGGAATGACGACTACCTTCGACGAGGCGACAACGGCGGCAATCGCCGCGTTTGCGCAATTGGATTTCTACACGGCTGTGCAAGCGATGCGCGCCGAGGCCGATTACGACCGCGAACTGGACCAGTGGATCTCGCGCTATATCGACGAGCACGGCGGCGGCGCGGACGATGCCGCATACGACGCCCTGCACGCGCAGGCGCAGGCAACCCCGGAATATGCGCAGTTCGTCGATGCGGTTCGCCGGGAAATCCTGGAATACTTCGGCGTGACCGACGATCAACTGGACTGGATGGTCGTGCTGCGCAATGACGACAGCGATGAGCTTTGGGCGGAAGTCAACCGGCAGCGCAGCGCGCTGGGAACCGGTGAAGTGCGCGGAGATCTCTGACCATTGCTTGCCGTTGGGGGCGCAGGTCGGGCTGGGTGCTGGAGCCAGGTCAGTCACGTGGTGCGCCCGGCTTTCGGTCGCTGCAATCGATCCGCGGAGGGAGGACAAGCGATCGGATGTTCGGAACGAGTGACCGTTGTGCTCAGCGGACGGCGGATATTCGATCGGGAGATCGAGGCTAACGCGCATTGGCCCGGGACGAACTGCGGAACACGAGTCGTCAAGCAAGCGCTTGACGGTGACGTTCGCAAGCACCTCTAGGAACGGAAGCTCTCCAGCGTGTGCTGACCGTCGCACAGGAGGCGCACCTCTCGGCGGGCTGCATTCCTGCCATCGAACGGGTCGAATCAATCGAGAACACCGCTCGGCTGGAGTCGCGAGAAAAGGCGGTATATATCAGGAAATAATCGCACGGCGAGGATGATCGTTCGCTATGCTGCCTGCGACAACGCACCTACTCCAGCCGATATACATGAGCACGACTGCGCGGACCATTCTCAAAGCCATTCTGAGCATCCCCATTGCCTTTGGGCTCGCCTATCCCCTTATCTATCCCGCTGAAGGCGGAGGCGTTCTCGGCGAAATGGAGATGCTTGGGCCGATCGGTGGCATCGTCGTCATCGCGGTTTTCCTGGCGCTGGTCTATGCCTACGCGAGCGACCTCAGGACCACCCTGAAATCGGTCAACCGAGGATCGCGTGCGGCCGAACCCAACAGCGTCTGGCTCATGTTCCTCTTGCCATACAACTTCATCGAGGACTTCTTCATTATTTCCAACGTCGCGAAGTCCCTGGAAGCGGAGTCTCGTATCAATCCGGCTCTGTCGGGTTTGCGCTCGTTCGGCCGGATCAGCGGCATCGGGTGGTGTCTTGCCCAGGTTCTTTCGCTGATACCCAATACCATTGGCACCGTCGCCGGCGGAGTTGCGGTTCTCCTCTGGATTTGGCACTGGGTGTTCGTGCGCCGAGCCAACAGGATGCTCGCCGGCAGTCAGGTCTCCGTGGCTGCTCTACCTGGACGAACAGAATCGTAGCCCTCGTTGGAAGCCGGATCGCGTACCGCACCGCTTTGGGCGAATAGGATGGGCGGGAGTCGTGGTGCACGGCGGGGAGTTACGAAGCAAACCCGCTCCCGAGAACAAGAGTTATGCATCTTTCAAACTTGCGCGAAATCGCAAGATGTCCGACAGGCCACAGCTCGTATACGTCGTGGCGCGGCCCCTGGTTACTTACGTCGTGTTGACCACAGTCTGGCTGAGGCGCGCGCCTTCAAGGCCGGAGTCTGCCGGATCAAAACCTGTCAACGTCGATCACCGCCTGCGCAAACGCTCGCGGCGCCTCCTGCGAGTTGCTGTCCTAATGACCGAGTGTGGCCATCATTCCGGACGAATAGCGCTCGCCAGCTGCAGCGCCGAACGGAGCGGCCGCATCCAGGGCGTTCATCTCGTCCTGGGTCAGCGTGATATCGACGGCGGCGACGTTCTCTTCGAGATACCTGATGCGTCGCGTTCCCGGAATGGGCACCGTTCCGGTACTCGTCACCCATGCAAGGGCGAGCTGAGACGGCATGACGCCCTTTGCTTCAGCGATCTCGGTGATGCGGTCGACCAACAGTAGATTGGACTGGAGGTTCTCTCCCAGGAAGCGCGGATCGAACCGGCGGAAGTCGGTCGGATGCAGGTTATCCAGATGCTTCAGCGCACCGGTCAAGAAGCCTCGGCCGAGCGGCGAGTAGGAGACAAAACCGATTCCCAGCTCTCGGACGGTCGCCAGCACATCGTTGTGCTCGACGCCACGCTCGAACAGCGAATATTCCATTTGGACGGCCGTGAGCGGATGAACCGCGTGGGCTTTCCGGATCGTCTTTGCCGATGCCTCGGAAAGGCCGAGGTAGCGGATCTTGCCTTCGTGCACGAGGTCGGCTAGCGCGCCGATCGTCACTTCGATCGGCGTTGCCGGATCGATGCGATGCAGGTAGACGAGGTCGATGACGTCGGTCCTCAGGCGTCGCAGCGATCCTTCGACCGACTTTCGGATATGCGACGGATCGCCCGTGACCAAGGGCTTCTCACCTTCCATGGCGAGCTTGCCGTGCTCGGTGTAGCGAAATCCTGCCTTGGTCGACAGGATGACCTTGTCGCGCTTGCCTATGAAGGCCTTGCCGAGAAGCTCCTCGTTCATGAATGGGCCGTAGACCTCCGCCGTATCAAAGAACGTCACACCGAGGTCGAGGGCGCGCATGAGGGTTGCAAGGCTTTCCTGCTCGTCGCTGGGCCCGTAGGTAGTGCTCATTCCCATGCACCCAAGGCCTTGCGCGCTGACCGCCATGCCTTGGCTCCCGAGTGATACCGTTCGCATGTTTTTTCTCCTGGCTACGTTGCCATAGTGGTTGGTGATAAGGCGCGACTGGTTGTCCCGAGTCGCATCGAATTTGCTCAATCCAGCGTCACGCCCGTCAGTTGTTCGCTGAGCTGCCACAAACGGCCGGCGGAGACGGGGTCGATGGCACGGGGCCTGACGCCGTGCATTTCAGGGCTCCCGTCGCTGGGAAGCGCGATGGCGATGTCGCAATCGGCGCAGTAGACGCCGCCCATGCCGGCTAGTTGAGGGCTCGTCGCGCACCACACGGAGGTGGCCGCCCCCTGTTCGGGCGTCTTCTTGTTGTTTTCCGGATCAATGACCGGCTTGCCCTCGGCATCGAAGATCCGGCTCGCTTCGATCTCGGAGGGCAGCATGTGGCGCGCTAGCGGGGTGGCAATGCCACCGGGATGGACGGCGAATGCGCGCACGTTCCAGTGCCGGCCGATTGAATCCAGCGCGACGGCGAACAAGGCGTTCGCGGTTTTGGCCTGGCCGTAGGCTATCCATCGGTCGTACTCACGACGCTCGAAATGAGGGTCGCGAAAATCGATGCCGGCGCGGCGATGTCCGTAGGAGCTGAGCGCTACGACGCGAGCCCCCTCCGCGCGCACGAGTGCGGGCCATAGCCGGCAGGTGAGTTGGAAATGGCCGAGGTGGTTGGCCGCGAACTGCATTTCGTAGCCGCGCGCATCGCGTGTCAGCGGTGCGGCCATGACTCCAGCGTTGTTGACAAGAATGTCCAGCGTGTCCGTCAGCGACAGTACGCGACTGGCGAATCTGTCTATCGCTGCAGGCTCCAGCAAGTCCATCGCTTCCACGATGACGTCAGGCATGGTCGCGAGGGCTGCTTCGGCCTGGGCTGTATCGCGGGCCGGCACGATGACCCTGGCGCCTGCGGAACGAAATGCACGGACGGTCTCGATTCCGATACCTGAAGCGCCGCCGGTTACCACGACGGTCTTGCCCGTAAGATTGATGCCACGGATCACCTCGTCGGCGGTCGAGGCGGGGCCGAAGCCTGAACCGATTGGTTTTTGAGGCGTGTGCGTCATACGGTTTCCTCGTTCAATTCTGCGTTTGGGACGCTCCATTGAATCGCAGCGACCGTTCGCGGCGGTAGCGCAATGCCGCCAATCTCTTGCACAATCCTGTCAATTGGTGTTTCCGGAGCGGGTGCAATGCCCTGAGGTGTTTGGAGGCAGGCTTGGACCACTTGTACGAACTTCGCGCGCTGGTCGAGCGCCATGGCGGGGAAGGCCCGACTGAAACCGCCGTTGGCGGGCTGACGCTTTATGTCGAGACGGATCTTTCGGTGGTCACCTACGTGGTCCACCGGCCGGTTTTGGCCCTAATCCTCGGAGGGGCAAAGCGGACGGTGCTCGGAGGCCGGCTATTCGACATCGTGCCGGGCGACTACGTAGCCGTGTCCGTGGACCTGCCAGCGACAGGGCAGGTCACCCAGGCGCCATACTCCGCCGTCACGCTGGACCTGGACTTGGGCATGCTCGCGAGCTTGATCGCCGAGCCAATGGCGCCACAGGGCGGCGCCGCCGGCGTGGAGGTCAACCACGCTGGGCCCGATTTGCTTGATGCGATGTGGAGATTGGTCAGGTTGCTCGACCGGCCGGAGGACATTGCAGTCCTTGCGCCCATGATCCGGCGCGAGGTGTTCTGGCGGATTCTGCAAAGCCCGTGTGGCCCCATGGTCCGCCAGATTGCCATGGCGGACAGCCGCCTCTCGCAGGTGAGTCGTGCCATCACATGGCTGCGCACCAATTTTTCGGAGTCGGTGCGGGTCGAACGCCTGGCCGCGTTGGCAGGGATGAGCCCAGTATCTTTCCACCGCCATTTCAAGGCGGCAACCGCCATGAGCCCGCTTCAATATCAAAAGCAAATCCGCCTCCAGACCGCTCGCGCCCGGCTTTTAGCGCAACAAGGAGATGTCGCAGGCGTCGGCTTTAGCGTGGGCTATGAAAGCCCGAGTCAATTCAGCCGTGAATATGCACGCCAATTCGGAGTGTCTCCCGCGCGTGACATGGCCCGTTTCCACGGGGCAGGAGAGCGCGCCCATTGCGTTGCAGACTAGCGATGCCGTTTCTCTCGTTCGACTTTCCCCCACGGGGCGTGCGGCCCGCAACGGACACCCGTCAATAATCAAATTTGCAACGTATGGAATGACGGTCCGCGGACTCCAACAATGCGGCGCGATCTTCGCCGTCGGACCGGGTTCGGCCAGTCGTGGATGTCGGCGGGTTCTATCGCATCGACATTCGAATGTCGCCTGCGCCGAGGTGACGGGCTTTCGCGCGCATTCCATGTCCGGAGATGCTGAAATTTCCAGACAGTCGCCGACCGTGGTCAAAGGCTGGCCGGGGCCGTCATCCGATGTCCGCGCGCCAGAGCACGGAACGATCGCGCTCCCGCAGCCTGAATGCCCGAACATGGCGGACGCATGTTCGGGATGCGCCTTCAACGCATCGCCGGCGTGGCGCCTGCCCGATTTCCGTCATCCCGGTCCCACGGCGGCACGCCACCGAACGCATCGACCAGGAAATCGATCATGACGCGCACTCTGGCGCTCAAGTGTCGGCGGCTCGGGTAGACAGCAAGTATGTCGATCTCGGGTAGACGATACTCAGGCAACACGTGAACGAGTTTGCCTGCACGCAGATCGTCGTTGATCAGGAACGTGGGTTGCCAGATCAGCCCTTGCCCGGCGAGCGCTGCCGAGCGCGCCGTATCGCCGTTATTGGTATGCATATGGCAGTCGACCCTCACAGGATGGGTCTTGCCGTTACCATCGATCAGTTCCCATTCGTCGCCAGTGGCCGCATATGTGTACCCGATGCAGCGATGCTCGACCAGGTCCGTCAGCGCGGTCGGATGTCCGAAGCGGGCCAGATAGGCCGGCGACGCACACAAGATGTTTTGCGATGTCGCCAGCTTGCGTGCCGCGTGGTTGGTCGAGCCGGCGCGCGAGATGCGAATGGCGAGATCGTAGCCCTCGTCGACGATATCGACGACGCGGTCGATCAGCCCGATGTCGAGTTCGATTCGCGGATATTTCTGCATGAAGCCGGGCCATAGCGGCGCCAGATACAGAATGCCGAAGCTCACGGGCGCATTGATGCGCAGTCGTCCACGTGGTTCGACCGACGCGGATGACACAAGCCCCTCCGTCTCCGCAACCTCGTCGAGGATGGACTTGCAGCGGGCGTAGAGTGTCTCGCCGCCCTCCGTCAGGGACAGCGTGCGTGACGTGCGATTCAGGAGGCGCGTGCCGAGGTGCGCTTCCAGTTCATGCACGTACCGCGTGACGTTGGCCGGCGACGTGCCGAGCGCTTCCGCCGCGCGCGCGAAGCCGCCACGGCTCACCACCGTCACGAAAACCTCGAAGGCGCGAAGGCGATCCATACCAATCCTCGATCATTCACAAAAACTTAATGATAGGACCATTTTTTATGCCTTTCTGCAATCAAGACTGAAGCCTATATTGCTCTCACGGGCCAACGCATCGGGCGCTGGCCGACGCAGCGGATCAGGAGATTGGAAATGCAACGTTTGACAGGAAAAGTCGCCATCGTGACGGGTGCCAGCGCAGGTATTGGCCGCGCCACTGCAAAGCTGTTCGCGAAGGAAGGCGCCAAGGTGGTCATTGCGGCGCGGCGCGCCGCGGAACTCGAAGCGCTCGCGGCGGAGATCGCCAGCGAAGGCGGCGAAGCCGCGTATCTGGCCGGCGACGTACAGTCGGAGGACTTCGCGAAAGCGCTGGTCGCGCTTGCAGTGAGCCGCTTCGGCCGTCTGGACATCGCCTATAACAACGCAGGTACGCTCGGCGAGATGGGCCCGACCACCGGTATTTCCGAAGCAGGCTGGAACGCCGCGCTGGCGACCAATCTGACCAGTGCCTTCCTGGGCGCGAAGCACCAGATTCCCGAAATGCTGAAGCAAGGCGGCGGATCGATCATCTTCACGTCGACCTTCGTCGGTTACTCGTTCGCGTTTCCCGGCACGGCGGCCTACGCGGCGAGCAAGGCCGGGCTGATCGGCTTGACGCAGGCACTCGCCGCGGAGTACGGCGCGCAAGGCGTGCGGGTCAACGCGGTGTTGCCGGGTGCCGTGGACACGGAGATGTATCGCGGCATGAACGACACTCAAGAATCGCAGGCGTTCGTGACCGGACTGCATGCGCTCAAGCGCGTGGCAAAGCCGGAAGAACTGGCGCGTTCAGTGCTTTATCTCGCATCCGACGATTCGTCCTTTGTCACCGGCACTGCCTCGCTGGTCGATGGCGGCGCATCGATTACGCGTACGTAAACCTGTTGGCGACATCCAGTCGTTCGAGACTCGATGTCGTCACGTCTACTTTGTCCACGGAAAAAGGAATCACTCATGAACCTGAATCTGACAGGCAAACTCGCACTGGTGAGCGGCAGCACAGCCGGCATTGGCCTCGCTATCGCCAGCACGCTGGCCCAGGAAGGCGCTCGTGTGATCGTGAACGGACGCTCCCGGTCATCTGTCGATGACGTAGTCGCGCAACTGAAAGCGGATACCGGCGGCGATGTGGCTGGATTTGCGGGCGACCTGAGTACGGCCGAAGCGGCCGACGAACTGGCGCAACGCTATCCGGGTGTGGAAATCCTGATCAATAACCTCGGCATCTTCGAGCCCAAGCCATTCGAAGAGATTCCTGACGCGGACTGGAAGCGTTTCTTCGAGGTCAACGTCCTGAGTGGCGTACGCCTCGCCCGGCTGTTTCTGCCGGCAATGAAGCAGGCCGACTGGGGGCGCATCATTTTCATTTCGAGCGAAAGCGGGGTGCAGATTCCGGCCGAAATGATCCACTACGGGGTGACGAAGACCGCGCAGATCGCGGTTGCGCGCGGGCTGGCCGAAGCCGTTGCCGGCACGGGTATCACGGTCAACAGCATCCTGCCGGGGCCGACGAAATCGCGCGGCGTGGGCGAATTCGTCGAGACGCTCGCGAAGGCCGACGGCAAATCGTTTGAAGCGTTCGAAAAGGAATTCTTCGAGAAGGTCCGTCCCACATCGCTCATCAAGCGATTCGGTTCGCCGCAGGAAGTGGCGTCCCTCGTGGCGTATATCGCCAGCCCGCTTTCGTCGGCGACGACCGGCGCTGCGTTGCGAGCCGACGGGGGCGTGATAAAGAGCGCCTTCTAGCTGCGTGGCCGGATTTGCGCCGGCCTATCCGAATCTTGCTCGCTCAATGTTCCGATGCGATCGGTTGTCGCGCTCGATTCATGACGGGTGCGATGTCCGGTTTCGGGCGTTGCGAGCGTGTCCTCCGGGTCGATTGCTGCCCGAGAACGAATTCCCGATTCAACGTGCCGGTGTGTGCCGAATCGATCGTCACATTGCGAAGAATGCGTTGCGCGTGAATTCTGTGCGTCAAAAAATCGACCTTTCCGTATAAGTCGTCAACCACTCCAGCGCCAACGTCCCCGCCAGCGAGTTCCCGTTCGCATCGAGCCCCGGCGCCCACACGCACACGGCCATCTCCCCCGGCAGCACCGCGACGATCCCGCCGCCGACACCGCTCTTGGCAGGCAAGCCGACGCGATATACGAAGTCGCCCGCCGCGTCATAGGTGCCGCAGGTCAGCATCAGCGCCGACAGCCGCTTCGCCGAACTCGCGTCGACGACCCGCTCGCCGGTAACGGGCGCGACGCCCCCGTTCGCAAGAAACAGCGCGGCCTGCGCCAGCTCGACGCAGTTCATCGTGATCGCGCACTGGCGACAATACGCGTCGACCACCGTATCGGGCGGCATCTGCATGTTGCCGAAGCTCGCCATGAAATGCGCCATCGCGCGGTTGCGTTCCGCGTGCTGCAGTTCCGACAGCGCGACGCGCGAATCGTAGTCGAGGTCGGTCGCGCCGATCAGCCGCCGCACGAACTCGACGAGCGCCGTCTCGGCCCTGACGAAGCGGCGGCACAGCACGTCGGTGACGACCAGCGCGCCGGCGTTGATGAACGGGTTGCGCGGCTTGCCGCGCTCGCTTTCGAGCTGAACGAGCGAATTGAACGCGGTGCCCGACGGCTCGCGGCCGACCCGTTCCCACAGCGCGTCGCCCAGCAACTGGAACGCGAGCGTGCACGCGAACAGCTTCGAGATGCTCTGGATCGAGAAGCGCTCCCGCGCGTCGCCGACCGTGTAAACGTTTCCGTCCAGCGTCACGACGGCCATCCCGAACTTGTCGGCGGGCACCTTCGCGAGCTCGGGAATGTAGTCGGCGACGCGTCCCTGGCCGATCCAGGGGGCGAGTTCGGTATGGATGCGTTCGAGGATCGGCTGATAGTTCATCGCGTGCGAGGCAGGGCGGGCGGCCCGGTTTCCAAAGAGCCCGTATGGAACCGTTTCGGCGCCGGTTCGTCAAGCGCGGCAGCAATCGCGCCCTTATTTATCGGTCGGGCAAACAGGCGAGCGGTGGGCGCAGTATCATGCGGTACGTTTCGACCGATGGCCGGCAGCCGGCGCAAGCCTGCCGCCGCCGCGGTCTCCCCGTACGATCCGACCGTTGCCCATGCCCTTTCGCATCCTGCTCGTCGAAGACGACACCCGCCTGTCCACGCTGATCGCCGGCTACCTGCGCAAGAACGACTATGAAGTCGACACTGTGCTGCATGGTGACGCCGCCGTGCCGGCGATCCTGTCCACGCGCCCGGATCTCGTCATTCTCGACGTGAACCTGCCGGGCAAGGACGGGTTCGAGATCTGCCGCGAGGCACGCAAGCAATACGACGGCGTGATCATCATGGTGACGGCGCGCGACGAGCCGTTCGACGAACTGCTCGGCCTCGAATTCGGCGCCGACGACTACGTGCACAAGCCGGTCGAGCCGCGCATCCTGCTCGCGCGGATCAAGGCGCAGCTGCGCCGCGTGCCCGCGCGCGCGGCCGAGGGCGCCGCGTCGCAGCCGGAGCGCTACACGTTCGGCCAGTTCTCGATCGACCGCACCGACCGCTCGGTCGTGCTGCCCGGCGGCGGCTCGCCCGACCTCACGTCGGCCGAGTTCGACCTGCTGTGGGTGCTGGTGTGCCGTGCGGGGGAGGTCGTCAGCCGCGACGACCTGATGCTGCAGCTGCGCGGGGTCGAATTCGACGGCCTCGACCGCACGATCGACGGGCGCATCTCGAAGCTGCGCCGCAAGCTGCACGACGATGCAGGCAACCCGCAGCGGATCAAGACGATCCGCAGCAAGGGTTACCAGTTCAGCAAGCATGCGTGGGAATGACGCCACCCTGGCGCGACGCCGTCGGCCGCCGCGTCCCCGCATCGCACGATAGCCGGAAGCCGCGATGATCCGACGCACCCGTTCGCACCCCGACGCAGCGCCGCTTTCCGCGCTGCGCTATGTCAAATGGCGCTGGCTGCATTTCCGCCGCGCGTGGACCGACACGCGCGCCGACCGCATTCCGAGCTGGTCGCGCCTGTACGTGCGCACCTACCTGCACCTGCTCGGCCTCGTGCTGCTGACCGCGCTGGTGCCGGCGCTCGCGCTGTGCGTGGTGTTGTCGCCGGAAGTCGTGTGGCATGCGTTCGACGCGCTGCCGGGCGATATCTGGATCGTGCTCGCGTTCGTGTTCACCGCGCCCGCACTCGCCGCGTATCGGTGGATGCGGCCGGTCTGGTCGGATCTCGTGATGGTGCGCGAGCGCGCGATCGATTTCACCGGCGGGCGCTTCAACACGCGCGCACGCGAGTCGCACAGCGTGATCATCGGCCCGCTCGCGCGCACGCTGAATGCGCTCGCGATGCGCATGGAGCGGCTGATCGCCGCGCAGCGCGACCTGACGAACGGGATCTCGCACGAGCTGCGCACGCCGCTCGCGCGCGTGCGCTTCGCGCTCGAGATGCTGCGCGAGCCGGGCTCGGCCGCCGAATACCACGGTGCGCTGGAGAGCATCGCGCAGGACGTGACGGAACTCGAGGAACTGATCGACATGAGCCTCACGTACGCGCGGCTCGAATACAGCTCGCTGCAGTCGAACCTCGAGCTGACCGCGCCGGTCGCGTGGTTCGAGCACCAGGTCAGCGACGCGCAGCTGCTGTATCCGGAGCGCGCGATCGAGTCGCGCATCGCGATCGCGTCGGACCTGCGCGTGAAGATGGACCGGCGGCTGATGTCGTACGCGATGCGCAACCTGCTGCGCAATGCGAGCAAATATGCGGCGTCGCGGATCGTCGTCGGGATCGCGATCGAACACGGCAACATCGCGATCTATGTCGAGGACGACGGGCCGGGCGTGCCGGAGAGCGAACGCGAGCGGATCTTCGACGCGTTCGTGCGGCTCGACCGCCGCACCGGCGGCTACGGGCTCGGCCTCGCGATCACGCGGCAGGTGCTCCACGCGCACAACGGCCGGATCGCGGTCGTCGATCCGGCCGAACTCGGCGGCGCGCGCTTCGAGATCAGCTGGCCGATCTAGCCGGCGTCCGGCCGCGCAAGGCGCGGGCGCTGACGCGGCGGATGCCCGCCGCCATCCGCACGCGCCGCCATCAGTATGTGCGGCCGAGCTGCAGGTAGATGTTGCGCCGGCCGCCCGGCGCGAGCGCGATACCCATGTACAGCGGACCGAATGAGGTCGACAGGCTCGTGAAGAACGTATAGCTCTGCTTGAGCGTGCCGCCGCCGACCTTCACGCCGCTCGACCACACGTTGCCGAGTTCCGCGCTGGCGCCGACCGACAGCGCCTTGATCGGGGACGCGTTGAACGTCATCAGCTGGTTCATGTAGGTCACGTTGCCGTACGCGAGTTCGTTGCCCGTCAGCTGGTCGGCCGCATACGCGGCCAGATGCTGGAACCCGCCGAGCGTGAAGTTGAACGCGTTGATCAGGTTGGTGCCGCCGATGCTCTTGCCGCCCTCGATCGTTGCACTGACGCTGTGCCGGCCGAACTGCTGCGCGATCATCGCCTTGGCGTAGAGCTCGGTGTAAGGCGTGTTGGATGTATCGGCGAGGTCCTCCGCGGACTGGCTGTTGTGCGACCACAGCGACCGTTCGACACGGAATTCGCCGTAGTAGCCGCGGCGCGGGAACATCGGATCGTCGAGCTGATCGATGACGAGCCGCGCACGCGCGGTCAGCGCCTGCGACGTGAAGCTCGGCCAGATCAGCGTCGAGCTGCCGTCGTCGAACGGGAACGGCAGGTTGTAGTTCGGCGAGCCGTGCCCGGTCGCATAGCCGATACCCATCCGGAAGTCGCCGAGCCGCGCGATCGGCAGGCCGAAGTCGAGCCCGGTGCGCGCCGTCTGCATCAAGTACTGGTTCAGCTTCACCTGGCCGCTGTTGTCGTACAGGTTCACGTAGCGACGCTGGTATTCCGCATAGGGCGAAATGTACAAGCCGTATGCGGCCGGCAACGGCTGGCGCAATTCGACGCGCGCCGACTGCAGGTCGCTGCCGATCGTCGTGTCCGCGCGGAACTCGAGGCCCGATTCGGTGAGCCACGGCCGCCGGTAGCCGACGTGCAGGCGGAAGCCGCCTTCGTCGGTCGAGCTGCTCGACATCCCGACGCCGAACAGCAGGAAATTCGGCCCCCAGTATTTCTCCCGCGCATCGATCTCGAGCACGTTCTCGTCGCCGTGGCTCACGATCTGCTGCGTCACGCTCTCGAAATTGCCGCCGGTCGTCAGTCCGAGCAGGTCCTGGCTGACGGTCGCCGGATCGTAGGTGTCGCCCGGTTTCACGTGCAGCGCGTCGGCGACGACACGCTTGGGCACGCCGCCGGTCGTCTTGATCTCGACCCGCGTGATGCGGATCGGCGGCGGCAGCGGCTGCGCATGCGCGGACCGGTAGGCCGCGTACTGTTCCGGCGTAAGCGCGAGGTGCCTGAGCCGCGGCAGCGCCGCGGTCGCGGCGGCCGCGCCGGCGGCGATCGCCTGCTTCGCGTTCTGGAAATCGGTGAACGCGAGCGCGCCGAGGTCGGGCGTGAGCAGCACGTCCTGCGCGGCGAGCTGCTTGCGCTGCGTCGTCACGTTCTGGCGGATCAGGATGCCGACCATCTGCTGCATCACGTCCGCCGGCGACGCGAGCGCGTCGAGCGGGCGCAGCTGCGAGCCGATGTCGACGGCGATCACGACCTTCGCACCCATCTGCCGCGCGGTGTCGACCGGCAGGTTGCTGACGAGCCCGCCGTCGACGAGCGCGCGGCCGTTGATCTCGGCCGGCGCGAACAGGCCGGGCATCGCCATGCTCGCGCGGATCGCGAGCGGCAGCGAGCCGCGGTCCAGCACGACCATCTGGCCGGTCTGCAGGTCGGTCGCGACCGCGCGATACGGGATCGGCAACTGGTCGAACGGCTGGTTGGTCGGCACGGCGGCGGTCCAGTTCGCGAGCAGCGCCTGCAGCCGGTTGCCCTGCACGAGGCCGACCGGCGCCTTCACGCCTTTCTTGCCGAAGCCCAGCGTCAGGCTGTTGATGTACAGGCGCTCGTCCTCGCGGCTGGTTTGCGGCAGGTCGGCGCGGTCGGTCACGTCGAACGCGATGTCGGCCAGGTTCACCTCCGACAGCTGCTTCTGCATCTCGTCGGCGGCCATCCCGCTCGCATACAGCCCGCCGACCACGGCGCCCATGCTCGTGCCGGCGATGCAGTCGATCGGGATGCGGTTTTCTTCGAGCACCTTCAGCACGCCCAGGTGCGCGTAACCGCGCGCGCCGCCGCCGGACAGCACGAGGCCGACCGGCGGCCGGCCGGCCGGGCCGCCGTCGGCGTTGCAGGTCGATGCGGGCGTGGCGGCGGGGGCGGCCGTCGTGGCAGGGGCGGCCGGTGCGGCGGCAGTGGCCGCCGGCGCGGTGCGCGCGGCGGTGTCGGCGGCCGGCAAGGGCTGCGCGGCAACGGTGCAGCACCACAGCGCAACGAGCGTGGCGCCGAGCCGGCGCACCCCGAGCCAGCGGAGAGAGGCGGTCGCTGTCATGGTGGAATACCTGGCGTGATCGGGCGTCGGGCGCCTGCCGGGAGCAGGCAAGACCGAGAGATTACCGTGTTTTACAAGCGCAGCGCGAGCGGCCGATGCGTAGCCGCAGGCCTGCCGAAACGCGGTTTCGGCAATTTCGTCGCGAAATAATCATTGGAATTGCTTAAAGTATCGGCACGATTTGCCGCTAAGACTTCAATGGGGCGGCGAAGGCGCGCCGCGGGGATGCGGCCTGGCCGCTTCGGCCGTTTGTTCAAGAAAAGGGTAACCATGTCGACACCGCTGTTCGGAAAGTTGTTTGCGCAACCCGTTGCGATCGACCCTGGAACGGCGAGTACGCGGATTTATACGCACGAGCGCGGCGTGGTGCTGGATCAGCCGTCGGTCGTGTGCTTTCGCAAGGGCGGCGCGTCCGATGCGCGACCGACGCTCGAGGCGGTCGGCGAACTCGCGAAGGCGCTGCTCGGCCGCGAGCCGGGGCATCTCGAGGCCGTGCGGCCCATGCGGCACGGCGTGATCGCCGATGCGCACGCCGCCGAGCAGATGTTTCGGCGCTTCATCGACATGTCGCGCACGCGCTCGCGCTTCAGCCGCCGCGTCGAGGTCACGCTGTGCGTGCCGTCGGATGCGACGGCGGTCGAGCGTCGCGCGATGCGCGAGGCGGCGTTCGCGGCCGGTGTATCGGACGTCGAACTGATCGAGGAAGCGCTCGCCGCCGCGCTCGGCGCGGGCCTGCCGGTGACCGAGCCGGTCGGCTCGATGGTCGTCGACATCGGCGCCGGGACGACCGAAGTCGCGGTGATCGCGCTCGGCGGTGTCGTCTATCGCGAGGCGATCCGGGTCGGCGGCAACCAGTTCGACGCGGCGATCGTCAATCACGTGCGCAACCTGTACGGTGTGCTGCTCGGCGAGCAGACCGCCGAGCGCGTGAAGGAGACGATCGGCTCGGCCACCAGCGCCGTGCCGCGCGCGTCGACGCGCGCGATCGGGCGCAGCGTCAAGGACGGCCTGCCGCGTTCGATCGAGCTGTCCAACCACGATGTGGCGGACGCGCTGGCCGCGCCGCTCAAGCAGGTGATCGGCGCGGTGAAGTCGGTGCTGGAAAACGCGCCGGCCGAACTCGTGACCGACATCGCGCATCGCGGCGTGGTGCTGACGGGCGGCGGCGCGCTGCTCGCGGATCTCGAACGCCTGCTGCGCGACGAGACCGGGCTGAGCGCGCGGATCGCCGACGAGCCGGCCACCTGCGCGGTGCGCGGCGCCGGGGAGGCGATGGGGCGGCTCGCGATGTGTCCGGTGGATTGACGCCGGCCGGGCAGGCGCGTCGACCTTCGTTGAACATTCTTCGAACCCCGAAGCTCCGGCATGCCGAACATCGTCCGGCTGCTCCGGACAGGCTCGACACGCCGTGTCGACCGCAGTGCCTGGCCATGCGCGAGCCGGCCGTGGCAGCATGCCGGGCCGCGTGCCGTGCAAGCCGGCGGCACGCTTGTCCTGAAGTCCGACACCTTTGAACCCGCGTTTCAAGCGGGGCCGCGTGGCCGGGGGGCGATTAACCTTCCGGCTTTCATTTTTCATTTCAAGGCGGCGGGATCATGTGCGCCGAATTCGAAGGCACTCTGCAAGTGTGTTGAGAATCCATGCTCTCAATTCTTTAAATAAAATGGGTTCGGATTATTTGCGCCAACTGCCGCCGTCATTATTTAAATTGAGTCGCGAAAAACCGGCCGGCGATTAGTATGAATTATCGGTGTTTTTACTGATCTCGTGGTGCAGGTAACTTTGCCTGGCATGACGGAATGACCGAAAGATCCTTTTAATACAGTCGTTTCACGCAATCGCACGAGTAAAAAATACGTATTCCATCGACCTCGCTCCGATAACCAAACATCGACTGGAAAACCCTGTTTATTTGATATAGCCTTGTCTGACAAAAAGCAGGGCGGTAATCAAATCAACCAGAAAGTCGCTGCATAAGAACAAGGGGCCACGATCATGTCGTCCGGTTGAGTTTGCACTCGCAAACGAGAATCGATTAACCCGCAGTTCATCCACGAATAGACCGACGTCGTTCCGCGACCGCCGGAGGGCACGCTTGCGTCCCGGATTTTCCGCCGCCGCCGGCTCGATTCACCGGCCATGCCGAGCACGAGGGGAAGCATGAACATTGCGCATTCGAAGAAGAGCGGAGAGCCGTTTCCGAAATTCCTGTTGCCGACGGGCGTCTTCCTGGCCTTGTCCGGCGCAGGCATCGTTCCCGCGTACGCGACCTGCAGCACGGCAGGCACCACTGTCACCTGCTCGGGCGTCGCGAATCCGCTGGCGCCGAGCTATGCAAACAGCGCCAACAACCTGAACGTCACCGTCAATCCGGGCGCGAGCGTCGGCGTGCTGCTGGGCGTCGGCGGCACCGCGATGTCGCTGACCGGCAACAACAACACGCTGACCAACAACGGCACGATCGACCCGTCCGCGCTCGGCTCGGGGCTCGGCGTGCTGTCGAGCGGCGCGGTGCTCGGCAATGCGTCGGCGAGCAATACCACCGTCACCAACAACGGCACGATGCTCGGCTCGACCGGGGTCGCGATCAGCGGCGTGACCGGCATGGCACTGTCGGTCCAGAACGGCACCGGCGGCACGTCGACGATCAACAACACCGGCACGATCGGTTCGAACCCGCTGGTCGGCGCGACGCTGTCCGGCGCGGATGCGCCCGTGGTCGCCGCATACGGCGGCGGCACGGTCAACATGACGAACAGCGGCACGATCAACGGCCGCGTGTCGCTCGCCACGAACGGCACGCCCGGGGGCGGCAACACGTTCACCAACTCGGGCACGATCAACGGCAGCGTGTCGATGGGCGCGAACAGCACCAACACGTTCGACGCGGTGACGGGCTCGTCGGTCAACGCGGCGGGCGGCACCGGCGGCGCGTTCAACATCACGGTCGGCCCGAACACGCTCAACGTGGCGGCGACGGGGATCGTCGACGGCGGCGCGGGCGGCAACAACACGCTGAACCTGCAGCAGGGCACCTCCGCGAACGGCACGATCGCGATCAACAACTACGTCAACTTCAATCACCTCGACGTCGCGAGCGGCAACTGGACGATCAACGGCGCGGCGACCGTGCAGGACGCGACGCTGTCGAGCGGCGGCGTCGCGATCATCAACGACAACGCGTCGCTCGGCACCGGCACGATCACGGCCAACGGCGGCGCGCTGCAGGCGGGCACGGCGGGGCTCAACGTGTCGAACAACGTAACGCTCGGCACCGGGCTGACGGTGCAGGGCGCGACCGGGCTCACGCTGTCGGGCACGGTGTCGGGCAGCGGTGCGCTGACGAAGAACGACGGCGGCACGCTGGCGCTGTCGGGTGCCAATACCTATACGGGCGGCACGAACCTGAACGGCGGCAACCTCGTGGTCGGCAACAACGGGGCGCTCGGCACCGGCGCGGTGAACGTCAATGCGTCGGCGTTGCTCGACACGAGCGCGAATGTCACGCTCGACAATGCGATCAATCTCAACAACAGCGCGACGCTGACGCTCGGCGGCAGCAACAGCCTCGGGCTGTCCGGCACGATCAGCGGAAACGGCGGCCTCGTGAAGAACGGCTCCGCGACGGCCACGCTGACGGCCGTGAACACCTACACGGGCGACACGACGATCAACAGCGGCACGCTCGCACTGAGCGGCGCCGGCAGCCTCGCGGCGACCGGCACGGTGAACCTGACCGGCGCGGGCGCGACGTTCGACCTGAGCGGCGCGTCGGGCGCGCAGACGATCGGAGCGCTGGCGGGAGCGGCCGGCACGAACGTGGACCTCGGCGGCAATTCGCTGACGCTCAACGGCACCATCAACGCGACCTACGCGGGCACGATCGGCGGCTCGGGCAGCGTGACGCTGTCCGGCCCCGGGACGCAATCGCTGACCGGCACGAACGTCTACTCCGGCGGCACGAACCTGAACGGCGGCAACCTCGTCGTCGGCAGCAACACGGCGCTGGGCTCCGGCGCGGTGAACGTCAACGGCTCGTCGACGCTCGATGCGACCACCAACGTGTCGCTCGCGAACGGCATCAACGTCGCCACCGGCACGACGCTGACGCTGGGCGGCAGCACCGATCTCGGGCTCGGCGGGACGATCTCCGGCGGCGGCGGGCTCGTGAAGAACGGCGCGGCGGCGCTGACGCTGAGCGGCGCGAACAATTACACGGGCGGCACGACGCTGAACGCCGGCGCCCTCGTGCTCGGCAACGCCGCGGCGCTGGGCGCCGGCACGCTGACCGTCGGCGGTGCGGCGACGCTCGATGCGAATACGAGCCTGTCGGTCGCCAACGCGATCGATCTCGGCACGGCCACGGCACTCACGCTCGGCGGCAGCAATGCGCTCGCGCTGGGCGGCGTGATTTCCGGCGCCGGCGCGCTCGTGAAGAACGGGGCGGCGACGGTGACGCTGACGGGCGCGAACACCTACACGGGCGGCACGACGATCAATGCCGGCACGCTGGCGATCGGCGCGGGCGGCAGCCTGGCGGCCACCGGCACGATGAATCTCGCGAACGCGGGCGCGACGCTCGACCTGAGCAACGCGTCGGCCGCGCAAACGCTCGGCGCGCTGTCGGGCGTGGCCGGCACGAACGTGAATCTCGGCGCGAACGCGCTGACGCTGGGCGGAACCGCGAGCGGCACGTACAGCGGCGCGATCGGCGGCACCGGCAGCCTGACGCTGGCTGGCACAGGCACGCAGACGCTGAACGGCGCGAGCACCTATTCGGGCGGCACGAACCTCAACAGTGGCGGACTGGTGCTCGGCAACGCCGCGGCGCTGGGCACCGGCACGCTGACCGTCGGCGGTTCGGCGACGCTCGATACGAACACGAACCTGTCGGTTGCCAACGCGATCGATCTCGGCGCGGGTGCGGCGCTCACGCTTGGCGGCAGCAACGCGCTTGGATTGGGCGGTGCGATTACCGGTACGGGCACGCTCGTGAAGAACGGGGCGGCGACGGTGACGCTGACGGGCGCGAACACCTACACGGGCGGCACGACGATCAACGCGGGCACGCTGGCGATCGGCGCGGGCGGCAGCCTGGCGGCGACCGGCGCGATGAATCTCGCGAACGCGGGGGCGACGCTCGACCTCAGCAATGCGTCGGGTGCGCAAACGCTCGGCGCGCTGTCGGGCGCGGCCGGCACGAACGTGAATCTCGGCGCGAACGCGCTGACGCTCGGCGGAACCGCGAGCGGCACGTACAGCGGCGCGATCGGCGGCACCGGCAGCCTGACGCTGGCCGGCACCGGCACGCAGACGCTGAACGGCGCGAGCACTTATTCGGGCGGCACGAACCTCAATAGTGGCGGACTAGTGCTCGGCAACGCCGCGGCGCTCGGCACCGGCGCGTTGAATGTCGGCGGTTCGGCGACGCTCGATACGAACACGAACCTGACGGTGGCGAATGCAATCGGTCTCGGCGCGGGCGCGACGCTCACGCTCGGCGGCAGCAACGCGCTCGGATTGGGCGGCGCGATTACCGGTACGGGCACGCTCGTGAAGAACGGCGCGGCGACGACCACGCTGACGGGCGCGAACACTTACACCGGCGGCACGACGATCAACGCGGGCACGCTCGCGATCGGCGCAGGCGGCAGCCTCGCATCAACCGGCACGATGAACCTCGCGAACGCGGGCGCGACGCTCGACCTGAGCAATGCGTCGGGTGCGCAGACGCTCGGTGCGCTGTCGGGCGTGGCCGGCACGAACGTCAGCCTCGGCGGCAATGCGCTGACACTGGGCGGGACGGCCAGCGGCACGTTCAGCGGCGTGATCGGCGGCACCGGCGGGCTGACGCTCGCAGGTACCGGCACGCAGACGCTGTCCGGCGCGAACACGTATACAGGCGGCACGACGATCAACGGCGGCAGCACGCTGGCGCTGGGCGCGGGCGGTAGCCTCGCGGCGAGCGGCACGGTGAATCTGGCCGGCGCGGGCGCGACATTCGACCTGGGCGGCGCGTCCGGTGCGCAGACGATCGGCGCGCTGACCGGCGCGGCCGGCACGAACGTGAATCTCGGCGCGACTGCGCTGACGCTGAGCGGCAACGGCAGCAATACCTTGGGCGGCGCGATCGGCGGCACCGGCAGCCTGACGCTGGCCGGCACCGGTACGCAGACGCTGACGGGCGCGAACACGTACACCGGCGGCACGACGATCAACGCCGGCACGCTGGCGCTGGGCGCGGGCGGCAGCCTTGCGTCGAGCGGCGCGGTGAACCTGGCCGGCACGGGCGCGACGTTCGACCTGAGCGGCGCAACGGGCGCGCAGACGATCGGCACGCTGACCGGCACGGCGGGTACGAGCGTGAACCTCGGCGGCAACGCGCTGACACTGAACGGCAGCACCGCCGGCACATTCGGCGGGACGATCGGCGGCAGCGGCGGCGTGACGGTCGCGGGCGTCGGCACGCAGACGCTGACGGGGGCGAACACGTACACCGGCGGCACGACGATCAACGGGGGCAGCACGCTCGCGCTCGGCGCGGGCGGCAGCCTCGCCGCGGGCAGCACGGTGAACCTGGCCGGCACGGGCGCGACGTTCGACCTGAGCGGCGCCGCAGGCGCGCAGACGCTCGGCACGCTGACCGGCGCGGCCGGCACGAACGTCAGCCTCGGCGCGAATGCGCTGACGCTGAACGGCAGCGGCAACGGCACGTTCGGCGGCGCGATCGGCGGCAGCGGCAGCGTGACGCTCGCGGGCACCGGCACGCAGACACTGACGGGCGCGAATACGTATACCGGCGGCACGACGATCAACGGCGGCAGCACGCTCGCGCTCGGTTCGGGCGGCAGCCTCGCGGCAAGCGGCGCGGTGAATCTGGCCGGCGCGGGCGCGACGTTCGATCTCAGCGGCGCAACGGGCGCGCAGACGATCGGCGCGCTGTCGGGCGCGGCGGGCAGCACCGTAAACCTCGGCGCGAACGCCCTCGCGCTGAGCGGTAGCGGCGCCAGCACGTTCGGCGGGACGATCGGCGGCAGCGGCGGCGTGACGCTCGCGGGCAGCGGCACGCAGACGCTGACGGGCGCGAACACCTATACCGGCGGCACGACGATCAACGGCGGCAGCACGCTCGCGCTCGGCGCGGGCGGCAGTCTCGCGTCGACGGGCGCGGTGAACCTCGCCGGCGCGGGTGCGACGTTCGACGTGAGCGGCGCAGCGGGTGCGCAGACGATCGGCGCGCTGTCGGGCGCGGCGGGCAGCACCGTGAACCTCGGCGCGAATGCGCTGGCGCTGAGCGGCAGCGGCGCCAGCACGTTCGGCGGGACGATCGGCGGCACCGGCGGCCTGACGGTCGCGGGCACCGGCATTCAGACGCTGACCGGCAGCAACACCTATACGGGCGGCACGACGATCGCATCGGGCGGCACGCTGCAGCTCGGCAACGGCGGCACGTCGGGCAGCGTGGTCGGCAATGTCGTCGACAACGGCGCGCTGATCTTCAACCAGTCCGCGAACGTGACGCTCGCGAGCGTGCTGTCCGGCACCGGTTCGCTGACCCAGGCCGGCAGCGGGCAATTGACGCTGACCGGTACCAATACGCTGAGCGGCCCGACCACCGTCGCGGCGGGTACGCTCGCGGTCGACGGTTCGCTCGGCCAGTCGACCGTGACCGTGCAGAACGGCGCGACGCTGACGGGCACCGGCACGGTTGGCGGCTTCGTCGTGCAGAGCGGCGCGTTCGCGGCCGCGTCGCAGCCGGGCGCGGCGCTGAACGTGGCCGGCAACGTCACGTTCCAGCCGGGCTCGACGCTGCAGGTCGCGGTGACGCCGCAGCAGGCCGGCAGCATCGCGGCGGGCGGCACGGCCACGCTGAACGGCGGCACCGTGCAGGTGCTCGCGAACCAGGCCAGCTACCAGCCGACCACGAAGTACACGATCCTCAGCGCATCGTCGGGCGTGCAGGGCACGTTCAGCCAGGTGAATTCGAACTACGCGTTCCTGATGCCGACGCTCAGCTACGATCCGGACCACGTGTACCTGCAGCTCGTCGCGAACGGCACGGCGCTGCCCGATGTCGCGGCGACGCCGAACCAGCGCGCGGTCGCGACCGCGATCGGTGGGCTCGGCGCGGGCAACCCGCTGTACGACACGGTGCTGACGACCGATGCGGCCACCGCGCGGCGGGCCTACGGGATGCTCGACGGGGAACTGCAGGCGAGCCTGAAGAGCATGCTGCTGCTCGACAGCCGCTACGTGCGCGAAGCCGTGACCGATCGCGTGCGCCAGGGCCTCGCGCCCGGAGCGGGGCCGCTCGCCGCGCTGTCGTCGGGTGGTGCCGCGCTGTGCGGCGACAACACGGCCGGCGCGACCGATCCGACGCTGCCGCCGGAACGCCGGATCGGTTCGCGCGCAGGTTGCTACGGCGGCACGCCGTATCAGCCCGTGGTCTGGGGGCAGGCGTTCGGCGGCCGCAGCCGGCTCGCGGGCGACGGCAACGCGTCGACGATCAACCGCAGCATGACGGGCTTCATCGCCGGTGCCGACATGGCGCTCAACGACCAGTGGCGTGCCGGTCTCGCCGCGGGCGTCACGCACAGCTCGCTCGACAACGACCAGAGCGCGTCGGCGTCGGTCAACAGCTACTACCTGTCGCTGTACGGGGGCGCGCAGTACGGTGCGCTCGGCGTGCGCGGCGGCGCGTCGTACACGTGGTACCGCATCAACAGCGACCGCAAGCCGGGCTTCGGGGGCTTCTCCGATCACGATTCGGTCGGCTACAACGCGCATTCCGAGCAGGTGTTCGGCGAAGTCGGCTATGCGCTGCCGGTCGGGCCGGTCGCGCTCGAACCGTTCGCGGGTCTTGCCTACGTGAACCTGCATACCGACGGCTATACGGAAACCGGCGGCGCGGCCGCGCTGCAGGCCGGCGGCCAGACGACCCACGTCGGTTTCTCGACGCTCGGCGTGCGCGCGGCGTCGCAGCTCGGCACGCTCGCGAGCGGCACGTTCACCGCGCGCGGGACGGTCGGCTGGCGGCATGCGTTCGGCAACGTGCGGCCGTCGTCGACGTTCACGTTCGCGAACGGCGGCACGTCGTTCCAGGTGTCGGGCGTGCCGATCGCTCGCGACAGCGCGGTGCTCGAAGCGGGCATCGATGCGACCATCACGAAGCGCCTGACGCTCGGTCTCACGTTCAGCGGCCAGTACGGCAGTGGCGTGCGAGACAACGCGGTGCTCGGCAACATCCTGTGGAAGTTCTGACCGGCGCCTGAGGTGCCTGGGCGCGATCCCGATGCGACGGCGATGCCCGCATCGGGGTCGCGTCTTTTTCGGCGCTGCGCGCGTCCCCCGTTCTGGCCTATCCTGTGCGAAACACGCGACGCGCGCCGCGCGTTGCGCCTCGACACAGGAGCATCGATGCCGAATCACGCCGAAGCCACCACGACGCAGGCGCCGCAAGTCGCGCCCGTCCCCCCGACCCAGGCGACAGGCCCCGCATTCATCGCGCCCGAAGCCGATCCGCAGGCGCTCGCACGCAACAACCAGTACGTCCTGAAATCTGGCGACGCGTTCGTCGTCAGCGACGCGCTCGGCGACGTCGGCGGCCATGACGACGGCCTGTTCGTCGACGACATGCGCGTGCTGTCGACCTGGCGCCTGACGTTCGGCGGCCGCGCGCCGTCGCTGCTGTCGGGCGCGACGAGCGCGGACAACGCGTCGTTCACCGCGCACCTGACGAACCGCCCGCTGCCGCCGCTCGGCGGTCGCGAGACGCCCGAGGGCGTGATCCACATCGAACGGATGCGCGTGCTCGCGGGCGACGTGCTGTACGAAGCGCTGACGCTGACCAACTATGGCGCGAGCGAGGCCGAGGTGCCGCTGTCGCTGTCGTTCGCGGCGGATTTCAAGGACATGTTCGAAGTGCGCGGCACGCAGCGCCCGAAGCGCGGCACGGTGGTTGCGCCGCGCGTCGACGGCGGTGCGGTGCGGCTTCGCTACGACGGCCTCGACAAGGTCGAGCGCAACGTGACCGTGCATTTCTCGCCGGCGCCCGACGCGTTGTCGGTCGATCGTGCCGATTACACGCTGACGATCGCCGCGCAGGCGTGCGTGTCGATCTACCTGACCGTCGACGCGACGCTCGGCCGCGCGCACGACGGTGAAGGCCCGGGATGCGGGCGCGTCGCGCTGCGCACCGCGCTCGTCGGCGTGCATCGCGAGATGCGCTCGCGCCGCGAGTCGATGGCGCGCGTGAACACCGGCAATCCGCTGTTCGATGCATGGCTCGACCGCTCGCTCGCGGATCTCGGGCTGCTCACGACGCAGCTCGATACCGGGCCGTATCCGTATGCGGGCATTCCGTGGTTCTCGACGCCGTTCGGCCGCGACGCGGTGATCACGTCGCTGCAGATGCTGTGGCTGCAGCCGTCGCTCGCGCGCGGCGTGCTGCGCTTTCTCGCGGAGCACCAGGCGCGCGAGACGTCCGCGTTTCGCGATGCGGAGCCCGGCAAGATCATGCACGAATTCCGCCGCAGCGAAATGGCCGCGACGGGAGAGGTGCCGTTCGCGCTCTATTACGGCGGCGTCGACACGACCCCGCTGTTCATCGTGCTCGCGGGCGCGTACGTCGAACACACTGGCGACGATGCGCTGATCGACGAGCTGTGGCCCGCGCTCGAGCGCGCCGCGCAGTGGGTGATCGACAAGTGCGACCGCAATCCGTACGGGCTGCTCGACTACCAGCGCACGTCGGAGCGCGGTCTCGCGAACCAGGGCTGGAAGGACAGCCACGATTCGGTGTTTCATGCGGACGGCCGTTTTCCCGACGGCCCGATCGCGCTCGTCGAAGTGCAGGCGTATGCGTGCGCGGCGCTCGATGCGATGTCGATGTGCTCGCACCGGCGCGGCCACGCGGCCGACGCGACACGCTATGCGCTGCGCGCGAAGGCGCTGCGCGACCAGGTCGAGACGCTGTTCTGGATGCCGGAAGGCCAGTTCTACGGGATCGCGCTCGACGGTCACGGCGACCTGTGCCGCGTGCTGGCGTCGAACGCGGGCCATCTGCTCGCGTTCGGCCTGCCCGACGCCGAGCGCGGCGCGGCGGTCGCCGGCGTGCTCGGCTCGACGCTGTTCCAGACGGGCTGGGGCGTGCGCACGCTCGCGGCCGGCCAGCCGCGCTTCAACCCGATGGCCTATCACAACGGCTCGGTGTGGCCGCACGACAATGCGCTGATCGCGCGCGGGCTTGCGCGCTACGGCGACAAGACGGCCGCGGTGAACCTGCTGCGCGCGCTGTTCGAAGCCGCGGTCAGCTTCGAGATGCGGCTGCCGGAGCTGTTCTGCGGGTTCCCGCGCCGGCGCGGCGAGCCGCCGACCGCCTATCCGGTCGCGTGCCTGCCGCAGGCGTGGGCGGCCGGTGCGCCGTTCATGATGCTGCAGGCGTGTCTCGGCGTGAGCGTCGACGCGGCGCGCCACGAGGTGCGGGTCGAGCGCCCGGCGCTGCCCGAAGGTGTCGACTGGCTGCGCATCGACGAACTGCGCGTGGGCGACGAAACGGTATCGCTGACGTTCCGGCGCGTCGACGGCCAGGTGATCGCGTCGGCGGAGCAGCCGGGGCGGGTGAAGGTGGTCGCGGTGCTGTAGCGCATGCGGCTGCACGGACGTTGCGCGATGTCGTGCCACGTCCGCACGCAGCGGCATAGAATCGTGACATGACCCTTGAACGATGGCGGAGGCACCTACGATGACGACCGACAACCGGCCCGACGACGGCGAGCAGAAGAAGCTCGAGAACCTGGAAGCGGCGGTCGACCACCTGCACAAGTCGATCGAGTCGCAGAGCATCGCGGCTGGCGCGGCGAAGGGCATCCTGTTCAGCCTGATCGAAACGCTCGGCGCGCTGATCGGCGATCCCGACCTGCCCGAACATGCGCGCTCCGGGTACGAGGCGCTGCGCGACAAGGCGAGCGAATTGCGCCGCGGGCTCGACCGGCATTGACGAAGCGGCAGCCGGCGTCGGCCGCCTGGCCCGGCGCCGGCGCTGCCCAATCCTGCACGGCGCGCACAAACCCCGTGCGCTCAATGAGTTAGCCGGCCGGTGCGCAGGATATCCACAAGCTTGCCAACACAATCTGTGGAGAACCGGCCGGCCCCCGACCGGCCGCGCAAGCGGCGTCGCGAGGCCGCACACGATGACGCGTCATTGACCTGTCTGGCCCGATCTACTGAATCCCCTTTTGTATCAGGATGTTACGCGTCACATTGGCGGAATATCCACAGGCTTGCCAACAAAATCTGTGGATAAGTCTGACGTGATTGCTTCCTGATGGTTGACGATCCGGCGCGCGGCGGCCGCGGCGTCGAAGCCTTTGCGCGCGGGCTGCCCGCTGCGTGCGTCGGCGCGATAATTCGTGCGCGATCAACGGGTTAGACCTCGGGTACCCAGGATATCCACATCCTTGCCAACACAATCTGTGGACAAGCCGGGCCGCATCATTCGACCGGCGCAGTGTCGGCCGCTTCCGCGACGATCCAGTCGCGAAACAGCGTCATCGCCGGCGAGAGCGGCTTCGACTTCAGCGACGTGAGCCAGTAGCCGCCCGCGCGCACGTCGATGTCGAACGGCCGCGCGAGCAGGCCGAGCTGCAGTTCGCGCGCGAACATGCAGGCTGGCGCGAGAGCGATGCCGGCGCCCTGCATCGCGGCCTCGACCATCAGTCGAGACGAATCGAACACGGGCCCGTTCACCGCCCACGGTTCGAGCGGCGCGGCATCGAACCAGCCGAGCCATTCGTCGGTGCGGTACGAGCGCAGCAGCGTTTCGTTCGCGAGATCGGCCGGCCGCGCGAGGCGCCGCGCGATCTCCGGCGCGCACAGCGCGGTGAGCGGGGCGTCGAGCAGCCGCTCGTTGCGCGTCGCCGGCCAGTTGCCTTCCCCGAAGCGGATCGCGAAATCGAGACCCTCGGCCGCGAGGTCGACGACGTTGTTGTGGGTCCGCAGCCGCAGCTCGACGAACGGGTGCGTGTCGCCGAAGCGCTTCAGCCGTGGCATTAGCCAGCCTATGGCAAAGGTGCCGACCGCGCCGAGCGTCAGCACTTCGTGGAAGCGCCCGCCGTCGAACTGCTTGAGCACGGTTTCGATCCGGCTGAATGCGTCGCTGAGCACCGGCAACAGCGCGCGCCCTTCGTCGGTGAGCCCGAGGCCGCGCGGCAACCGGGTGAACAGCGCACAGCCGAGCCGCTCCTCGAGCGAGCGCACCTGCTGGCTCACGGCCGCCTGGGTCACGCTCAGCTCGAGGCCGGCGCGCGTGAAGTTCAGGTGGCGCGCCGACGATTCGAACGCGCGCAACGCATTGAGCGGAAGGTGAGGGCGGAGCTTCGTCATAAGAATTTCTTTTGTCAGCGCTCAATTATCGTTGCTTGTCAGGCAACCGTAAAGTCACGATAGTGCTGTCTCGCCGGCCGGCCGTTCTGCATCCATTCCACCACGAGAGACACCCCATGACCTACTCATCGCAACGTCGAACCCTGCTGCTGGCCGCCGCGACGGCGCCGCTCGTCCTGACCGTCAGCGCGTGCGCGTCGCCGCCGGCTGCCGGGCAGGACGTTTCGTCCGCGACGTCGTTTGCCGCGCTCGAGCGCGCGGCGGGCGGCCGTCTCGGCGTGTGCGCGATCGACACCGCGGGCGGCCGGCGCGTGCAGCATCGCGCGGACGAGCGCTTCCCGTTCTGCAGCACGTTCAAGGCGATGCTGAGTGCGGCGGTGCTCGCGCAGAGCGTCGAGCGCCCGGGGCTGCTGCAGCAGCGCGTGGCCGTTGCGCAGTCCGATCTCGTGAACTACTCGCCGGTGTCGGGCAAGCATGTCGGCACCGGGATGACCGTCGCCGAGTTGTGCGAGGCGGCGATCCAGTACAGCGACAACTCGGCCGCGAACCTGGCGATGAAGCTGATCGGCGGGCCGGCGGCGGTGACCGCGTTTGCACGTTCGATCGGCGACGACACGTTCCGGCTCGATCGCTGGGAGACCGAACTGAACACCGCGTTGCCGGGCGACCCGCGCGACACCACGACGCCGGCCGCGATGGCTGCGAGCCTGCGCGTGCTCACGCTCGGCGACGCGCTGCCGCCCGCGCAGCGTGCGCAGCTCGTCGCCTGGCTGCGCGGCAACAAGGTCGGCGACAAGCGGATTCGCGCGGGCGTGCCGGCCGGCTGGCAGGTGGCCGACAAGACCGGCACCGGCGACTACGGGACGACGAACGACGCGGGCGTGATCTGGCCGCCGTCGCGCGCACCGATCGTGCTCGCCGTGTATTACACGCAGACGCGTGCCGATGCGAAGGCGAAGGACGACGTGATCGCGGCCGCCGCGCGTATCGCGGTCGCGACGTTCGCGTGAGCGGGCGGCGCGGCGTGCGTTCATCGATGAATGCACGGAACGATGAAGCGATGTGTCGATGAATGCACGCCGTGCCGCAGTCGTGACCGGCATGTCGAAACGTTGTGCGATCAACGACTTAGGTCACGCATGCTCAGGATATCCACATCCTTGCCAACAAAAATTGTGGACAAGCCGGCGTGCGGCCGCGTTCATCGCGCAGCGGGCGCGGCGCCGGCGTGCGTGAGGCTTGCCTGCCCGGTTCAAAGCGGCACGGACAAAACCTTTCGGATCAAGCGCTTGTGCGTGGTATGCGCAGGCTATCCACACGCTTGCCAACAAAATCTGTGGACAAGCGGCGTGGCGCGCGCGACATGCGGTCCGTCGCGTCGCGTGACGATGCGTGAACGGCACATCGCGTGGCCGCGTGCCCGATTCGAAGCGGCGCGGACAAAGTCTTACGGATCAAGCGCTTGATCGCGGTATGCGCAGGCTATCCACATGCTTGCCAACACAATCTGTGGACAAGCCCGCCCGATGTTCAGCCATGCCGATCGTCGACCGAGGGCCAGCGCGCGAACGCGAACACCCACAACATGATGAAGTTCAGGACCGGGACGAACATCGTCAGGATCCACCAGCCTGAATGCCCGGTACGCCGAACGATGCGGACATACGGATAGACGACGATCGCGACGAGCACGAGCGAGACGATCAACTGCCCTGCGGTGAAGTGTTCCATGGTCTTCCTCGGAATGATGTGTCGTTGTCCGATGCGGGCGCAACGGCCGGCACCGTGGTGCCGCTGCGTGAAGTCTCGCGATGCGTGGCGCGTGCGGCTCGTGTGATCGTGACGCGTGGCAGGTGCGGGCGTCAAGCGGCGGGCAGGGTGCCGCTGTTGCGCCGGATCGTCCGTCTGCGCGCGCGGGCGAACCGCGTGCTGCCGCAACGGTGACGCGGCGCATGAATCATTGGCCGATCAACGGGTTAGCCGATGCGTGCGCAGGATATCCACAAGCTTGCCAACAAAATCTGTGGGTAAGTGCTGCGACGATCGCATCGCACATCATTGGGGCATCGACGTGGCATCGTGATGCGAAGTGCGGCGAACCGGCGCGTGTGACGGCCCGGCGCGCGCCGCGTCTGCATCACGCGTGCCAAAGTCCGTCGGATCAACGGCTTAGCGTTGCGGTGCGCAGGATATCCACAAGCTTGCCAACATTTTCTGTGGAGAAGTCCGCGTGGCGATTGCGCGGCGCGGCACATCGTGCAAACCGCCTCGTCTGTCGGATCCACCGTGAAGATGTTGAGGAGCACGACGGGTTGCGCGTCGACGCCGAACTGTTGCCGGATCGGGAAGTTCGGGTCCATCGATTTGAAATGTGGCATTGGGCGCCCCTGCAAGTAGTGCGGCGACGACTCGGAGGGAAGGGATCGGTACGCGATGTCGCGTCGAGGCGAGCGCCTGCTCGACGCGGGTTGGCGCATTCGCTGCGCACGAGCGCCAAACCCTTTCGGATCAATGGTTTGCTGCCGTTAGCGGCCGGTTGTCCACAAGCTTGCCAACACAATCTGTGGAAAAGCCGCCCGTCGGGCGTGTGTCAGGCCGGCACCGGAAAGCGCACCGTCACGGTCAGCCCGCGCCCGCCTTGCGTCGTGCCGAGCGCGACGGTTGCGCGATGCTGTTCGGCGATCCGCTTGACGATCGACAGCCCAAGCCCGCTGCCCGACGACGTGACCGCCTGCGCGCCTTCGCCGCGATAGAAGCGCTCCCACACGTCCGTGCGCTCGGCTTCCGGAATGCCGGGGCCGTCGTCGGCGACTTCGAGCACGGGCGTCGCGCCGTCGAGACGCGCGGACACGTCGACGCGCGCGCCGACGCCCGCGTAGCGGATCGCGTTGTCGACGAGGTTGTTCAGCAGCACGCGCAACGTGTCGATGTTGCCGGCGGCCATCACCGGCAACGACACGATCGCGCCGAGGTCGATGCGGTGCGCATCCGCGACGCGCGTGCGATCGGCGACCACCGAGCGGCACAGCGCGGCGAGATCGACGGGTGCGGAGGTCGCGGCGGACGCCTGCGCGTCGGGTTCGAGGCGCGCGAGCGTCAGCAATTGTTCGGCGAGGTGGCCGAGGCGTGTCGTGCCCGCATGGATCTGCGCGAGGATCTGCTCGCGTTCGTCGGCCGTCGACGCGCGCCGCAGCAATTGCGACTGGATCGACAGCCCCATGATCGGCGTGCGCAATTCGTGCGCGGCATCGGCGATGAAGTGCCGCTGCAGCGTGAACGAACGGTCGAGCCGCGCGAGCAGGTCGTTGATCGCTTCGGCGAGCGGGCGGACTTCGTTCGGCATCGACGCGACGTCGACCGGCTCGAGATTGTTCGCATTCCTGCGCTTCAGGCCGGCCGCGATCGTGCGCAGCGGCCGCAGCCCCGCGCCGATGCCGAACCACAGCCCGATCGCGAGCACCGGCAGCATCGAGAACACCGGCCACAGCAGGTGCACCGCGATGCCCGCGATCGCTTCCCAGCGCGCGTGGCGCGCCTGCGCGAGCCGGATCGTCGTGCCGCCGCGTTCGGTCACGTAGGTGCGCCACGGCTGGCCGCCGACGTCGACGCTGCCGATGCCTGTCTGCGCGGGCGGCGGCAGCGCGGACTTGCGATCGGTCGAATACACCAGCGTGCCGTTGCGCCAGACCTGCAGCAGCACGGCGTCGGGGTCGCCTGCCTCGAATTCGTGCTTGCCGTCGCGATGGTTGCGGAACGACAGTTCGCCGTTCGGGCCGACGACGATCTGCTTCGACATGCTGCGCATCTGGTCGTCGAGGAGATCGTCGAGTTCGCGCAGCGCGCCCCAGTAGGTGCCCGCGCTTGCGACCAGCCCGATCACGCACGCGGCCGGCAGCAGCCACGTCAACAGGCGCCGCCGCAGCGATGCGCTGCGCCAGCGCGCGATCGCGTGTTGCAGACGCATCATGCGGCGTCACCGATCCGGTAGCCGACGCCGCGCACCGTGCGGATCATGTCGTGGCCGAGTTTCTTGCGCAGGTTGTGGATGTGTACCTGCACCGCGTTGCTCTCGATTTCCTCGCCCCAGCTGTACAGCCGTTCCTCGAACTGTTCGCGCGAGATCACGGCGCCGGGGTCGCGCATCAGTTCGTGCAGCAGCACGAACTCCTTCGGCGACAGCGTGACTTCTTCGTCGTTGAGCCAGACCAGGTGCTTGACCGGATCGAGCCGCAGCGGGCCGATCGCGAGCGTCGTCTGCGCGCGCCATGCGTGGCGGCGGTTGACCGCACGAATGCGGGCGAGTAGTTCCTCGAGCACGAACGGCTTGACGAGGTAGTCGTCGGCACCGCTGTCGAGGCCGGCGATGCGGTCCGGCACGCCGTCGCGCGCGGTGATGATGATCGCCGGCAGGGTTTCGTCGCGGCGGCGCAGCGACGCGAGCACCGACAGGCCGTCGCGGTTCGGCAGCCCGAGGTCGAGCAGTAGGAGGCCGTAGCCGGTCGAGCGCAGCGCGAGCGTCGCGGCGTCGCCGTCCTTGACCCAGTCGACCGCGAAGCCTTCCTGTTTGAGGCCCTGTTCGAGCCCGCTGCCGATCAGCGGATCGTCCTCGACGAGCAGTACGCGCATGGATTCGTGTCTGTTGGCGGGCGGGGGCGCCCGGGGTTCCCATGATAAGCGCAGGTGTCTTAGGCCGAGCTTAAACACGGGCGCCTGCGTGCGTTCGCGCACTGGAACGTTGCGACGGCATGCCGCGGCGCACGGTCTTCAGCTTTGCTTAATCTTACGGTCCGTAATCTGGGGCCGTCGCGTTCAACGGAGCGCGACGCACTCGAAAAAATGGAGGAACGAGATCATGAAACACCTGACGAGAATGCTGGCGGTCGCGCTTGCGGTGCTGCCCGCCGCCGTCTACGCGCAATACACGGGGCCGTCCGCGCTGACCACGACGACCGTGAAGGAACTGCTCGCGAACGGCAAGGACGACCAGCACGTGCAGTTGCAGGGGCGCATCGTCAAGCATGCCGGCGGCGAGGACTACGAGTTCGCCGATGCGACGGGCACGATCCGCGTCGAGATCGACCACAAGCTGTGGGCGGGCGGCCAGCCCGTCAGCGACAAGAACGAAGTGAAGCTGACCGGCGAGTTCGAGCGCAAGTGGTCGGGCAAGGTGAAGGTCGACGCCGATCACGTGGAAGTGCTGCGCTGACCGGTGCACCGGTGTGCACGGGGCCGGTGATACCATGGACGACCGGTTCCCGTTCTCACCAAGATGGCTGCCAATTTCGATGAACTCGCGTCCCGGATCCGGGCGCAATTTTCCGAACTGAGCCCGCAATTCCAGGCGGGCGCTGCATTTCTGCTCGATCATCCCGACGAGGTCGCCACCTCGTCGATGCGCAAGGTCGCGCAGCGCGCGCAGGTTCAACCCGCATCGCTCGTGCGGCTCGCGCAGCAATTCGGTTTCCCCGGCTGGAACGAGCTGCGCGATCTGTGCGTCGCGCGCGTGCGCACGCGTCCCGAGCCGCTCACGCAGCGTGCGCGTTCGCTCGTGCGGCCCGACGCGAAGGCGTCGCTCGCGCACGACCTGCTCGCCGCACAGCAGCACAATCTTGCCGCCACCGCCGCACAGAACGGGCACGCGCTCGCGGACGCCGCGAAGCTGATCCGCAAGGCGTCGCACGTGCATGTCGCGGGGTTCCGGTCGTGCTATCCGGTGGCGTTCGGTTTCGTGTACGGCTACCGGCTGTTCCGGCCGACCGTGTCGTTGCTCAACGGTGTCGCCGGCTCGCTCGAGATGGAGTTGCGCACGATCGCGAAGCAGAGCGTGACCGTGATCATCAGTTTCGCGCCGTATTCGGCGGAAGCGACGCGCGTCGTGCAGGCGGCGAAAGCGCAGGGCAGCAGGATCGTCGCGATCACCGACAGCGCGGTGTCGCCGATCGCGCTGCATGCGGACGCGCAGCTGATCTTCACGCACGACAGCCCGTCGTTCTTTCCGTCGCTGGTCGCCGCGCATGCGATGGCCGAGGCGCTGGTCGCGCAGTTGCTGGCGCTCGAAGGCAGCGATGCGATCACGGCGCTCGAGCGCACGGAAGCGGAACTGCATGCGAAGGGCGCGTATGTCGTGTAGCCGCACGCGCGGCTTCCACTGTCTTCCGCTCACGTTTTCTCCTTGATCCGACGTAACCGATGACGTTCACCTACGACGTGACCGACGTCGGCGACGTGAACGTTCGCAAGCAGATCGCGGCGCCGCTCGTCCGGTTCAACGAAAGCCGGGCCGGCCCGGCCGACTTCCGGCCGCACACCGCGCCGCGCCGGGCCCTGACATCCGCATCGATATTTCATCGCGACCTGAACCGTCGCGGTACCGCGCGCGCGTATGCTGGCGTCTCCATTCCGAGGAGACGTCAATGTCCGATTCCAACGTGCAGTTCCGCCAGGCCGAAACCTTCCGCGCGCTGCACACGCGCCCCGGCGCCTTCATCATCCCGAACCCGTGGGATGCCGGGTCCGCCCGGCTGCTCGCGATGGCCGGCTTCGAAGCGCTCGCCACCACGAGCGCCGGTTTCGCGTTTTCGAGAGGGCGGCCCGACAACGCGATCGGCCGTGACGAAATGCTCGCCCACATCTCGGAGATCGTCGCGGCGGGCGGCCTGCCGGTCAGCGCCGATCTCGAGAACGGCTTCGGCGACGCGCCCGACACGGTCGCCGAGACGATCCGCCTGGCGGCCGGCGCCGGCGCGGTGGGCGGCTCGATCGAGGATGCGACCGGCCGCGCCGACGCACCGATCTATCCGTACGACGCGGCGGTCGAGCGCATCGCGGCGGCGGTCGACGCGGCGCGCGCGCTGCCGTTTCCGTTCACGCTGACCGCGCGTTGCGAAAACTACCTGCACGGCCGCCACGACCTCGCCGACACGATCGCGCGGCTGGTCGCGTACCGCGACGCGGGCGCCGACGTGCTGTACGCACCGGGCGTGACCGATCCCGACGAGATCGCGGCGCTCACGCGCGCGGTCGGCGCGCCGGTCAACGTCGTGATGGGGCTGCAGGGCGGGTTGCTGAGCCTCGAGGCGCTCGCGGCGCTCGGCGTGAAGCGCGTCAGCGTCGGCGGCGCGCTGGCGCGGGCCGCATTCGGCGCGTTCTTGCGCGCTGCGACGGAAATGGCGCGCGACGGCACGTTCACGTTCACGCAGGCGGCGGTGCCGGGCCGCGACCTCAATCGCTGGTTTTCGGCGCCGGACAATTCGCCCGTTCAGTTCGAACAATAAGGGCCGGTGAAACGTGGGAACGTTTCCAACCGAAAGCTGATTGACGGTAATCAATCGAAACTGCTGCCGATTTGAAGTTCGATGACGGCGCGAAAACCATCGATTATTCTCCGTATTCCGGCGGTGCGACCGGAACCGGCACGCAAGCCGCGCCGGTTCTGGCGTCAGCCGCCCGCCACGCGAACCGGTGCCGCATATTGTTGCGATTTTCCGGTCGCTGTTTTTTTCGTATTCGGGAGTTGCCGGTTATTTATCGGATTGGTAATCTCCCGCATATCCGAATGACCTGCCAGCGGGCCGCCGGAAAATGAATATATAAAAAATCGAGAGAGCGATGACAATCCGAGAAAATCACCGCAGTGGCGTTCGCGTCGGCGATGTCGTGACGCTGAAAACCGGCGGGCCGCGCATGACCGTCACCTACGCGGGGCCGGTCGTGTTCGACGATGCCGACTGGCTGATCTGCCAGTGGTTCGACGACAGCGGCCACTTCCGGCAGGAAATGTTTCATCACGAAACGGTAGTGCCCGAACCGCGCGCGATTTCCGCCGGGCGCGTCCGCGTGCGCATGCAGGGGCACCGCTACCGGTCGGCAGCCTGACGACGCGCCCGTCGCGGCACCGCGCCGCTTGCCGGCCGCAGGTTGCCGCATCGCCGTGGCCCGCCGTGCCGGCATGCCGACGACATCCACGACATTTCACGTCAACCCGAAACATGCGGCGGCCCGGCGCGCCGATACTGCACGCATGAACCCGACCCATCCGATTGCCGCGGTCACGCACCGCGATCCCTACCCGTATTACGCGACGCTCGTCGACGGGCCGCCGCTTGCGTTCGACGCCTCGCTCGGCCTGTGGGTCGCGAGCCGGGCGGCGAGCGTGACGGCCGTGCTCGGCCACCCGGCGTGCCGCGTCAGGCCGCTCGATGCGCCGGTACCGCCCGCGTTGCGCGGGTCGACGGCGGGTGCGCTGTTCGGCGAACTGGTGCGCATGAACGACGGCGCATTGCGGCACGACGTGCCGAAGCAGGCGCTGCGCGCGGCGTTCGCGCCGATCGATGCGAACGCGTTGCGCGAACGGGCCGCCCAACTCGCCGGCAGCCGGCTGCGCGCGCCGTATGACGCCGATGCATTGAACGTGTGGTGCCTGACGGTGCCCGTTTGCGCGGTCGCCGATCTGCTCGGCTTCGACAGCGCGCAACTCGACGATGTCGCCGCGCTGGTCGTCGACTTCGTCGCCGCGCTGTCGCCGCTGTCGGACGACGCCGCGCTGGCCCGCGCGAGCGAAGCCGCGCGGCAACTGCTCGACCGCATGACGGAACGCGTCGCGCGCACGCATGCGCAGGACGGTTCACTCGTCGCCGCGGTTCAGCAGGCGGCCGGCGCCGCGGGCTGGCACGCGAGCGGCGCGCTGGTCGCGAACCTCGTCGGGTTGCTGTCGCAGACGTGCGAGGCGACGGCCGCGTGGCTCGGCAACGTGCTGGTCGCATGGGATGGCACGGACGGCGAACGCGCGATGCCGGATACGGCCGCCCTCGACGCATTCGTCGCCGAGGTCGGCCGATTCGATGCGCCGGTGCAGAACACGCGCCGCTTCGTCGCGTCGCGCACGACGATCGACGGCGTGACCGTCGATGCCGGTGCGGCCATCCTGGTCGTGCTTGCGGCGGCGAACCGCGATCCGGCCGTGCATCGCGAGCCGCACCGACTGCTGCCGGGCCGCGCGCCGGGGCCGAACTTCGGGTTCGGCACGGGGCCGCACGGCTGTCCGGGCGAGCGGATCGCGCGGGCGGTCACGGCGGGGGCGTTCGGGGCGTGGTTGCGCGCGGGCGGTGACGCGCCGCGCGACAGGCTGGTGTGGGACTACCGGGCCTCGACCAATGTCAGGATGCCGAAGTTCGGCACGGCGAGGTAAGCGGAAAGGCGGGACTGCCTAGCGGCAACCTTGCTTCTCGGCCCATTGTTGCTGGGCGGCGACGCGGCGTTGCACGCGTTCGACGAGACCGGTCGAGAAGGTCCGCATGCTGATGCCGCGGCGCTTCGCGAGGATGGTTTGTGCGACGTCGGTCTGCGGGTTCGGCTGGCATGCCCAGTACAGCGTCATCAGCCAGCCGATGCCCGTCCACGCGAACAGCGCGTTGAACATCGCGATCATCAGCTTGTCGTGCCGGCTGCGCCGATCGGCGACGATGGCCGGAAGAAAATAGAGCGCGATCGCTGCGACCGAACCGGCCACCTGAATCAGGACTGTGTGTTCCATGTTGCTGCTCCGTCCGAACTGCAATGAGGCTGATTGTCGCGCTTTTTCCATTCGTGTGCCGGCAATTGATTGTTGCGTTTTCAATAACGATCAGCGCATGGCGACGCCCTCAGGCTGCACTTCGTTGCTGAACGCGAAACCTTCGTCGAGCCAGCCCGTGACGCCGCCGATCATCAGCTTCACCGGGCGGCCGAGGCGCGCGAGCCGGATCGCCGCGCGCGCGGCGCCGTTGCAGTGCGGGCCCGCGCAGTAGACGACGAACAGCGTGCCGGCCGGATGGTCGGCGAGCTTGCCGGCGACGATCTTGCGGTGCGGCAGGTTGCGCGCGCCGGGCACGTGGCCGGCGGCGAACTGCTCCGGCCCCCGGACGTCGAGCAGCACGAAATCCGGCGCGCCGGACGCAAGCGCATCGTGTACGTCCCAGCAATCGGTCTCGAAACGCAGCGATGCTTCGAAGTGCGCGAGGGCGGTGGCGCTGTCGGCGGCGGGGACGTCGGTGACGTATGACATGAAAGGCGCTCCTGAAGGACGGCGCGGAATGCGCCGGAATGAAGGGCAGTATCGCGGTTCGGCGGCCGTCGCGGCAGTGGCGCGATCGACAAGTTCCGGTAACATCGCGCCATGCACAATCATCTCGTCGTCGCGCTCGCCTACGAGCGCCTCTGCACCTTCGAGTTCGGCTGCGTGGTCGAACTGTTCGCGCTCGAACGCCCGGAACTCGGCGTCGACTGGTATCGCTTCGCGGTCTGCGCGAGCGAGCCCGGGCCCGTGCGCGCGGCGGGCGGCATCACGGTCGCCGCGCCGTACCGGCTCGCGATGCTCGATCGCGCGGACACCATCGTGATTCCCGGCTGGCGCGATCCGGACGAGCTGCCGCCGGAGCCGCTGCTGAAGAAGCTGCGTGCCGCGCATCGCCGCGGCGCGCGGCTCTGTTCGATCTGCTCGGGCGTGTTCGTGCTCGCGGCGGCCGGCGTGCTCGACGGGCTCACCGTGACCACGCACTGGCGCTACGCCGAGCGCCTGCAGGCGCGCTATCCGGCGCTGCGCGTGAATCCCGACGCGCTGTATGTTGACGAAGGGCAGATCGTCACGTCGGCCGGCTCGGCGGCGGGGCTCGACATGCTGCTGCATCTCGTGCGCCGCGATCACGGCGGTGCGATCGCGAACCGCGTCGCGCAGCGCCTCGTGCTGCCGCCGCATCGCGACGGCGGCCAGGCGCAGTTCGTGCCGCGCCCGGTCGCGCCGGGCGGCAGCGACCGGCTCGCTAAGCTGATCGACTGGATGCGCGCGCACGCGGCCGAGCCGCACACGCTCGCGTCGCTGGCCGCGCAGGCCGCGATGAGCACGCGCACGCTGCAGCGGCAGTTCGCGGATGCAACCGGGATGTCGCCGCTCGCGTGGCTGATCCGCGAGCGCGTGAACGTCGCGAAGGACATGCTCGAAGCGCATCCCGGGCTGTCGCTCGCGCAGATTGCCGCGCGCGCGGGGTTCGGTTCCGAGGAGTCGTTGCGCCGGCATTTCCGGCGCGTCGCGGCGACGAGCCCGGCTGCGTACCGGCGCGGGATGGATCGCGGCGTGAGGTCCACGGACGCGTGAGTGGTGCGTCTTTCCGCGCCGCGGCGGAACGAGTCCGTCGTTTGCTTCTTGTCGACTTCGAGCACGCGTAAGATGGCGATCGCCGTGCGGCGACCGTAGATGCGGCGCCGCCATTCCCGCTCGCAACGACAACGACAAGGACAATCATCATGGGCCTGCTGGGCAAGCTGTTCGGAAAGAAAACGCGTGACGAAGCGGCAGCGCCCGCGCGTTCCGCGCACGACGCAGGCGGAGCGTCGGAAGCAACGGAAGGACCCGACGATACGAACGAACAAGGCGGCCCCGACATCGCGCCGGAACTCGCGCCCGCACTGAGGGCATTCCAGGCCGGCCGGCACGAGGCCGCGATCGCGGCCGCCGCGCCGCACGCGGAGCGGCTGGCCGATGCGGCGCGCCTCTGCGCGCTTTCATACTCGGCGATGAAGCGTTACCCGGAAGCGTTTCCGTACTGGCTCGCGCTGTTCGACCATGAGCCGAGCGCGCACAACGCGGTGCAGCTCGCGACGACGTCGGTGATGTGCGACGAAGTGGAGCGCGGCGAAGCGTGGATGCAGAAGGCCGCCGAGGTCAATCACGACACGCACGAGCAGTCCGACGTCGCGGCGCGCGTGAACTTCATTTCGGCGCTGATGCAAGGCGGCCACCTGCGCGAGGCGCTGCCGCATCTCGCGTGGGTGCGCGACGTGTACGGCCACGTGCGGATCACCGATTCGACCTTCCTCTACATGCGCGGCATCCCGTTCTTCTCCTCGTTCCTCGAGAACAGTCTCGAGATCCTGAAGGCCACGCAGCCGGCCGACGCGATCGCGCCGTGGTACGGCGAACTGACGGGCAAGCTCGACGAAGAAGGCGAAGCGCAGCTTGCCGCGTGGGTTAATCAGTTGCCGGCATGACCGGCCGGTTCATCGCGCGTCGCGACGCCTGCCGCATCCTGCCGGCGCGGCGTCGCGGCGCGCATGCTCAGCGCGTGTTGGTATTGCGGGTATCGCGCGCGGTTTGCTTGATGCACGCGATCCGGTACACGCCGTCCTCGACTTCGACGCCATGCGTGTCGTGCGTGAAGCCGGGGAAGCGCAGGTCGTACTGCTCGAGCGCCTTCAGGTAACCGAGCAGCGGGCCGTCGGCCGGCCCCGCGTTCTCGCCGGGCATCAGCAGCGGAATGCCGGGCGGATAGGGCACCACGCCCGTCGCGACGGTGCGGCCCGCCATCTCGGCGAGTTCCAGCATCTCGATGTCGTTGTGCACGAGATGCTCGTACGCCTCGGCCGGGCTGAAGTCGGGTTTCGGCAGCGTCGAGAAGCCGCGCGACATCATCTCGGTCGTCTTCAGGTCGCTCATCGCGCTGAACATCAGGTCGCACAGATCGCGCAGGCCGAGCGTGCCGTAGCGGTCCGGATAGCGTGCGACGAGCTCCGGGAGCGCCTGCTCGAGCGGCGCGTTCGCATCGTAGTCGCGCTTGAAGTCGAGCAGCGTGTTGACGAGCGTGCCCCACTTGCCCTTCGTCACGCCGAGCGAGAACAGGAACAGGATCGTGAAGTCGGTCGTCTTCTCGACGACGATCCCGTGCCGGTCCAGGTACGCGGTGACGACCGACGCCGGAATGCCGACCGGCATCAGCCCGCCGTGCGGCGCGACGCCCGGCGTGACGATCGACACCTTGATCGGATCGAGCATGCAGTAATCGTCCTCGATCTCGCCGAAGCCGTGCCATGTGTCGCCCGGATGCAGTACCCAGCATGACGGATCGGTGGCGAGCAGCGTTTCGTCCGCTTCATGGAAGCGCACGCGCCGGCCCGTCTTGCGATCGACCACGGTGTCCGGCTGCCAGCCGTTGAAGAACCAGTCGTCGTTCTCCTCGCATTCCGCATGCAGCCGCGCGAGCATCCGGCGGAACGACACGGCCTCGCGGATCGCGTCGGTGGTCAGCGCCTCGCCGCCGGGGCCGTCCATCATCGCGGCGCTCACGTCGTTCGACGCGATGATCGCGTAGTTCGGCGACGTCGATGCATGCATCATGTACGCCTCGTTGAAGCGCGCGTGCTCGATCGGGTTGCGGCCGTTGCGGACATGGATGAACGACGCCTGCGACAGCGCGGCGAGCAGCTTGTGCGTCGACTGTGTCGCGAACACGGTCGGCTTGCTCGCGTCGTGTTGCGACGGATCGCCGTGCATCGCGTGGCGATCGCGGTAGATCGGGTTGAAGCGCGCGTAGCCGTACCATGCCTCGTCGAAATGCAACCGGTCGACGCTCTGGCCGAGCAGTTCCTCGATGCGCGTGACGTTGTAGCAGAGGCCGTCGTACGTCGAGTTCGTGATCAGCGCATGCACGGGCGTCGGGTCGATGCCGTCGCGGCCGCGCACGAGCGGGTTCGCGTCGATCGCGAGACGCACGGCGGCGGCCGTGAGCCGTTCCGGCATGATCGGCCCAATGATCCCGTAATGGTTGCGCGACGGAATCAGGTAGGTCGGAATCGCGCCCGACATCGTCATCGCATGCTCGGCCGACTTGTGGCAGTTGCGATCGCACAGCGCGACCTGGTTGCGCGTGACGCTCGCCATCAGGATCACGCGGTTCGACATCGACGAGCCGTTCGTCACGTGATACGTGCGGTGCGCACCGAACACGCGCGCCGCGTAGCGTTCGCTTTCGCCGATCGGGCCCGAGTGGTCGAGCAGCGAGCCGAGTTCGCCGACCGAGATCGACAGGTCCGAGCGGAACAGCGCTTCGCCGAAGAATTCGAAGTACGCGCGGCCGACCGGCGATTTCAGGAACGCGGTGCCGCCCGTGTGGCCCGGCGTGTGCCACGAGTATTCGTACACGCGCGAGAACTGCGCGAGCGCGCGGAACATCGGCGGCAGCACGGTTTCGCGGTAGCGTTCGATCGCGGCGACGATCCGCCCGCCGATGAACGCGGTCGTGTCCTCCAGCATCCAGATGAAGTCGTCGGCCTTGCGCATCGCGTCGACGGGAATCGCCGCCGCGCTCGCGCGGCTCGCGAGCAGGAACACCGGCACCGTCGCATTGCGCGCACGCATCGCGTCGAGCACGGCCTGCGCGGGCGCATGGCCGGGATCGTTGCCGAGCTCCCAGTTGAGCAGCAGGCACTGGATCGCGGGATCGGCGTCGACCACCGCGCGTGCGTCTTCGGCTGAGGTCGCGATCACGACGTCGACGAGCCGCGTGCGCAATTCTTCGACGAGCGCGGTGGCCGCGCGTCCGGTGGCCGTGCGTTCGTCGATGTCGTGCTGCACGAGCAGCGCCTTCATGCCGAGGCGGCGGAACGCCGGTTGGGTCAAGGAAGCGGTCATGGGTCATTCCCCCGTTTGTTGAGTTGCCGGGATGCCTGCTGCGGCGGCCGGCGAGCGTGCGTGAAGGCGGGCGGCCTCGTGTTGGCCGACGGAGATCCAGAAGGCCGCGACGAGCGCGACGATGGTCACGCCGAGCGCGAGGTAGCGCACCCAGCGCGGCGAGCGGCCGCCCGGATGGACATGGGTTTCCTCGATTTCGCGCTGGCGGTTGATCGACAGCTCGTAGAACACGATCGTCGCGATCACGAAGATCAGCGACCAGCGCGTCTGCTGGCCGTCGGAGCCGACCATCGCCCACAGCGCGTAGACGGCGCCGATCAGGCCGACGATCGTGTAGAAGGTGAACTGGTGCGATGGCATCTTGCCGTAGCCGAGCACCTTGATCGCGATGCACGAGTAGATGTACGGCAGCAGCGTCATGATCACGGCGATCGACGCGATCTTGCCGAACTGCTCGCTCGCGCTCGGCGACATCGTCGCGAGCACCTGCACCGACATGATGACCGCGACGATCGCGAGGCCCGCCGACGGCACGTTCTTCGAGTTGACGCGGGCGAACACGCCGGCGAACAGGCCGTCGTCGGCCGCGGCCTTCGCGGTCTGGCCGACCAGCAGCGTCCAGCCCGCGAGCGAGCCGAGGCAGCCGAGCGCCGCGCAGATCGCGACCGCGTTCGCGGCGGTGTCGCCGAGCGCGAGGCGCGCGGCATCCGCGAACGGCGCGCTCGACGCGAGCAGCGCCTTGTTCGGGATCATCCCCATGATCACGGTCGAGCTGAGCACGTAGCAGACGGCCGCGAGCACGACGCCGCCGACGGTCGCGATCGGCACGTTGCGCGACGGGTTCTCGACGACGCCGGCCGACACCGACGCGCTCTCGACGCCGATGAACGCCCACAGCGTGAAGTTCAGCGTCGCGCCGATCGCGCTGAAGCTGCTCGCGCCCGACACGTTCCAGCCGGCGAAGTACACGTCCTTGCTGAACCAGAACCAGCCGAACACGGCCATCCCGAGGATCGGCACGAGCGCGAAGATCGTCGTGACCGACTGCACGCGGCCGACCACGTTCGGCCCGAGGATGTTCGCGTAGGTGAACAGCCAGATCACGAAGATTTGCGCGAGCGCGAACACGAGCGGGTCGTGCAGGACCGGGAAGAAGTGCGTGAGATAGCCGAGGCCGGCGACCGCGAGGCCGACGTTGCCGAGCACGTTCGCGAGCCAGTAGATCAGGTTGGTCTGGTAGCCGATGTACGGGCCGAAGGCCTTGCGCGCATACGCATACGGGCCGCCGGCGGCCGGGTCGATCGCCGCGAGCTTCGCGAACACCAGCGCGAGCGACACGGCGCCGACCACGGTGATCAGCCAGCCGAAGATCGCGATGCCGCCGGTGGCGGCGAGGTTCGCGGGCAGCATGAAGACGCCGGAGCCCATCATGTTGCCCGCGACCATCAGCGTGGCGGGGATGACGCCGATTTTCGGCGCGGCGGTCGCGGCTGGCGCGGCGGCGGAACGGGAGGAGGACGAGCTGGCATCGGACATGCGAGGCTCCTTGAATGGTCGTGATGCGGTTGAGGTGGCGCGGCCCGGCGCCGGTCGACGATTCCGGAATGGATCGTCGTTTTATTGAACGACAGCATCTTATATCTTAATTAGGTTTGAATAAGGGTAAGCGATACAATTTAATATCTTGAATATTGATGTCGATCATTGAAAAGGGTGAAGCGCTTTGGTGCGGATGACGGTGGCTGCACCGGGGCGAATGGCCTGTCTGGGCCGTCCGGACGGTGGTTCCGGGGTGAAGGTGAGATGCGGGTCAGGTTGAACGGATAATCGATTTTTGCCGAACCGGTTAATTCAATTTGCGGGCTGAGTGAGTCGTCAAACCCTGATTGAATTAGTCGGTTATTATCGAGCGCTCGAAATGCGCTCGCCCGCGCCATTGATTACGTCTACCGAACGGTGATTCCGATGACGATGCTGCCTTCCCGCCTGCCGCTGATCCAGGCTCCGATGGTCGGTTCCCTGAGCCCGCTGACGATTGCGGTCTGCGAGGCGGGCGGGCTCGGCTCGCTCGCATGCGCGGCACTCGGCCCGCAGCAGTTGCGCGACGAAATCGCGGCGATCCACGCACGCACGCCGGCGCCGTTCAACGTCAACTTCTTCTGTCATGCGCCGCCCGCGCCCGATGCCGAGGTCGACGCGCGCTGGCGCGCGGCGCTGGCCGGCTACTACGCGGAAGCCGGGCTCGATGCGGCCGACGTGAAGGGCGGCCCCGGTCGCGCGCCGTTCGACGACGCGATGTGCGCGGTCGTCGAGGAACTGCGCCCGGCCGTCGTGAGCTTCCATTTCGGTTTGCCGGACGAAGCACTGCTCGAACGGGTGCGGCGCACGGGCGCGTTGATCGTCTCGTCCGCGACGACCGTCGAGGAAGCGCGCTGGCTCGATGCGCGCGGCGTCGATGCGATCGTCGCGCAGGGCGCCGAGGCGGGCGGGCATCGCGGGATGTTCCTGACCGACGACATCCACGCGCAGCCGGGCCTGTTCGCGCTGCTGCCGCAGCTCGTCGACGCGGTGCGCGCGCCGGTGATCGCCGCCGGCGCGATCGCCGATGGCCGCGGCATCGCGGCCGCGTTCGCGCTCGGCGCACGCGCGGTGCAGATCGGCACCGGCTACCTGCTGACGCCGCAAGCCGGCCGCTCGACGCAGCACCGCGCGGCGCTGCGGGCCGCACGCGACGACGGCACGCGCGTGACCAACCTCTACACGGGCCGCCCCGGACGCGGCCTGCTGACGCGCTTCATGCGCGAGCAGGGGCCGATGAGCGCGCTTGCGCCCGCGTTCCCGCTCGCGACGGCGGCAGTCGATCCGCTGCGCGTCGCGTTCGAGCGGCAGGGGCGCGACGATTTCTCGCTGCTGTGGTCGGGCGAGGCCGCGGCACTCGCGCGGGAAGAGGATGCCGGGGTGCTGACCCGGCGGCTGTGGGACGACGCGATCGCGTGCGCGGCGGGGTTGTGCGACGCATTCCCGCAGGCCGTTTGAGCGGGTGCGCGACGCGCTGCGGGAAACGGGCCCGAACGGGCCCTGAATACGGCACGGAAAGCGCCCCGGGGCGGGGGCATCGGCGTATCATCCGGTTTTTCGTCAGCCCTATCCAGGCACCCCACCATGACCTCCGTCGACACTACCCCCGTCCTCGACCATGACAAGCTCGTTACCTTCGTCGAGCGCAAGTGGAACGATGAAATCCTCCACGCACTGACCGACTACATCGCGATTCCCGCGAAGAGCCCCGCCTTCGACCCCGACTGGGCGAAGCGCGGCTATCTCGAACGGGTCGTCACCGATGCCGCGCAGTGGGCCGAACGCCAGCCGGTGAAAGGCCTGAAGCTCGAGATCGTGCGCTTGCCCGGCCGCACGCCGGTGATCTTCTTCGAAACCCCCGCAACTCGCTCGGGCAGCACCGACACGATCCTGCTGTACGGCCACCTCGACAAGCAGCCCGAATTCGACGGCTGGCGCGCGGACCTCGGCCCGTGGACGCCGAAGTTCGAGAACGGCAAGCTGTACGGCCGCGGCGGCGCGGACGACGGCTACGCGATCTACGCGAGCCTCGCCGCGCTCGGCGCGCTCGACGAGCAGGGCGTCGAACGCCCGCGCTGCGTCGGCCTGATCGAGACCTGCGAGGAGTCGGGCAGCTACGACCTGCTGCCGTACGTCGATGCGCTGCGCGACCGGCTCGGCCAGGTGTCGCTCGTCGTGTGCCTCGATTCGGGCGCCGGCAACTACGACCAGATGTGGCTCACGACGTCGCTGCGCGGGCTGGTGTCCGGCGACCTGCAGGTCGAGGTGCTCGAGGAGGGTGTTCACTCGGGCGTGTTCGGCGGCATCGCGCCGTCGAGCTTCCGCGTGATGCGCCAGCTGTTCGAGCGCCTGGAAGACGCGAAGAACGGCAACCTGCTGCCGGGCGTGTTCCATTGCGAGATTCCCGACAGCCGCGTGCGCGAAGCCGACGCGACCGCCGCGATCCTCGGCGACGCCGTATGGAAGGGGCTGCCGTGGGCATGCGGCGCGGACGGCAAGCCGGTGCTGCCGACCACCACCGATCCGCGCGAGGCGCTGTTGAACTCGACGTGGCGTCCGTCGCTGTCGGTGACGGGCGCGGCCGGCCTGCCGGCGCTCGCCGACGCGGGCAACGTGCTGCGTCCGCGCACCGCGTTCAAGCTGTCGCTGCGCCTGCCGCCGCTGGTCGATGCCGCTCAGGCCGTGCAGCAGCTGAAGGAACTGCTCGAACTCGATCCGCCGTACAACGCGAAGGTCACGTTCAAGCCGGATGCGGGCGCCGCGACCGGCTGGAGCGCGCCGGATCTCGCGCCGTGGCTCGCGTCGTCGCTCGACGCCGCGTCGCGCCGCCACTTCGGCGCGGACTGCGCGTACATGGGCCTCGGCGGCACGATCCCGCTGATGAACGTGCTGCAGGCCGGCTTCCCGTCCGCGCAGTTCATGGTGTGCGGCGTGCTCGGGCCGAAGTCGAATGCGCACGGCCCGAACGAGTTCCTGCACGTGCCGTACGCGAAGAAGCTGACCGCGGCGGTGGCGGACGTGATCGCGTCCGCGCGCTGAGCGTTCGCGCTGTTTGTCCCGACCCGACCGGATCCAACCCGACCTGACGGAGCCTTGCCGATGACCGCGCTGCCGACCCCCGATACCGACCCGCTGCGCATGCGCGCCGAACCGCTGCACGCGTTCGTCGCGGCACTCTGGGAGCGGGTCGGCAGCAGCGAGCGCGAGGCGCGGCTCGTCGCCGATCACCTGGTCGGCGCGAATCTGGCCGGGCACGATTCGCACGGGATCGGGATGATCCCGAACTACGTCGCGTCGTGGCGGGAAGGGCAGTTGCAGTTGAACGGGCACGCGTCGATCGTCCGCGACGGCGGCGCGGTGCTCACCATCGACGGCGGACGCGGCTTCGGCCAGGTGATCGCATTCGAGGCGATGGTCGAAGGCATCGAGCGCGCGCGACGCATGGGCATCTGCGCGATCGGGCTGCGCGACGTCCATCACCTCGGCCGCATCGGGCACTGGGCCGAGCAGTGCGCGCGCTCGGGGCTCGTGTCGTTCCATTTCGTCAACGTGCCGGGCGACTTGCTCGTCGCGCCGCTGCACGGCACCGATCCGCGCTTCGGCACGAATCCGTTCTGCGCCGCGTATCCGCGCGCGGGGCGGCCGCCGCTGCTGCTCGATTTCGCGACGAGCGCGATCGCGTACGGCAAGACGCGGGTCGCGTACAACCAGGGCAAGCGCGTGCCGGCCGGGTCGCTGATCGACCATCGCGGCCAGCCGACCGACGATCCGGCCGTCATGCACGAGCAGCCGTTCGGCGCGCTGCTGCCGTTCGGGCTGCACAAGGGGTATGCGCTGGCCGCGATGTGCGAGATCTTCGGCGGCGCGCTGGTCGGCGGGCATACGACCTACGGCGACACGCTGCAGAAGACGAGCGCGATCGTCAACGGGATGCTGTCGGTGCTGATCGATCCTGACGCGTTCGATGCGGCCGATGCGCAGCGCGAAGCCGATGCGTTCGTCGAATGGGCGAAGGCGTCGCCGCAGGCGGGCGATGCGCCGGTGCGGATGCCCGGCGAGCCGGAGGAGGCGAGCCGCGCCGCACGCGGCGTGGACGGCATTCCGGTCGATCGCGCGACGTGGCGGCAGATCCGCGAGAGCGCGGCGGCCGTCGGCTTCGACGACGCGGAACTCGACGTGTGGACACAGCGCTGCACGGAGCCCGCATGAGCTGGCAATCGGAGAAGGCGCACGGCGAGGAGATCGCGTACCGGCTCGCGCCGCTCGGCAAGGTAGAGGTCGCGCGGTTCTTCAGCGGCGCCGCGATGCGGCTCGACGGCGTGATGTTCGGCTTCATGTCGCGCGGGTCGCTGTTCCTGCGCGTCGACGACGTGAACCGTCCCGCGTTCGTGGCGGCAGGGATGGGGCCGTTCTCGTATGAGCGCCCTACGCGCACCGTTGCGCTCGAGGGTTATTACGAAACGCCGGCCGACGTGCTGGAGGATGCGGGCGCGCTGTTCGACTGGTGCCGCGGCGCGTATCGGGCGGCGTTGCTGGCGGGGGCGCCGAAGCGCAAGGCGAAGGGGAAGGCGGCGCCGAAGCCGCCTGCGGAGCCGAAGACGGCAGCGGCGTCAACGCCGGCTGAGAAACGGAGTGTGAAGCCGGCTGCGAAAGCGTCCGCGAATCCGTCGGGGAAAGCGCCCGCGAAACCGTCCGCGAAAGCGGCGCCGAAACCTGTTTCGAAACGGGCCACGAAATCCGTGGCGAAGCGCAAGCAACCGTAGCGCCGGCCGCCCATCGTCGCTGCGCGACGATTTACGTTGTCCTGAGTTTGCGACTCGCGAAGCGTGGGGAGATGCGCCAGATTCCTGCCAACCGCACGGGATGTACGAAAGCATCAACCTTGCCGAACCGTGCGTGCGTCATGCTTCACAACGGCGGCTACGGCGTTTATGATCGGCGCGGATCGCGTCCGCGTCTGGCGCGACCCGCGCCGGCCGTGTCGCCGGCCTCGCGAACGGCGCATCGAAAGCCGCGCGAATGATTCCCCACTCATCGTTCCAGACGGAGACAACCGATGCTCGTCCTGATTCTCGGTTTAGCGATCTTCCTCGGTGTGCATTCGATTCGGATCGTCGCGGACGGCTGGCGATCCGCGACCATCGAGCGGATCGGCGAGAAACGCTGGAAGGGCCCCTATGCGATCGCGTCGATCGTCGGCTTCGTGCTGATCATCTGGGGTTACGGGATCGCGCGCCAGGGCGGGACGCTGCTGTGGGTGTCGCCCGTCGGCGTTCGCCATCTCACCGGCATGCTGACCGCGATCGCGTTCGTGCTGATCGCCGCATCCTACGCGCCGCGCAACCGCATCAAGACGCTCGTCGGCCATCCGATGGTGGCCGGCGTGATGGTATGGGCGATCGCGCACCTGCTCGCGAACGGCACGCTGCACGCGGTCGTGCTGTTCGGCGCATTCTTCGTGTGGTCGCTGGTCGATTTCGTCGTGTGGCGCGCGCGCGATCGCCGCAACGGCGTCCGCTATCCGGCCGGCAGCCTGTCGGGCGATGCCGTGACGATCGTCGCCGGGCTCGTCGTATGGGCCGTCTTCGCTTGGTTCCTGCACGGCCCGCTGATCGGCGTGCGGCCGTTCGGTTGAACGCGCGCGCCTGCAAGCATTGACGAGCGGGGCGCGCAGGCCGCCCGCCGCGCCCGCGAATCCGCCGCGACATCGAGGCGGGCGCATTGCCCGCCATCGCTCGGCGCACGGGGCGCCTGCCCATCGATGGCGAGTTTGTCGCGACCGACGGCATGCGTGCCGTCGGCGCGATCGGGGCGCGCGCGTCAGATCGGCTTGACGAACAGCCCCACGGTCAGCGCGGCGCCGATGCAGACGATCGCAATCCGCAGCACGCGTTCGTTCACGCGGTGCAGCGCCCACGCGCCGAGCAGGCCGCCGACGATCGCGCCGCCGCCGAGCGCGATCGCCGCCTGCCAGTGGAGGTGCGGCGAGGTCAGGAACAGCACGACCGCCGACGCGTTCATCACGCCCGCGAGTGCGTTCTTGGTCGACATCGCGTGACGCGGCGACAGGCCGGCCATCGTCAGCGCGGCCATCATCAGGAAGCCGATGCCGCCGCCGAAGTAGCCGCCGTAGATCGCGATCAGGAACTGCGAGATCGCGGCCGTGACGGGGCCGACATGCTGCGTGCCGGCGCCGGTCTTGCGGAAGAAGCTGCCCCATGCGAACACGACCGTCGCGAACAGCACGAGCCACGGCACGAGGTGCGAGAAGATCGACGACGGGGTTTTCAGCAGCAGCAGGCCGCCGAGCGCGCCGCCGACCACGCTGATCGCGAACAGCGCGCGAAACGACAGCTTGCCCGCGCCGCGCACCATGTTCCGGCTGGCCCAGCCCGTCGTGACCTGGCCGGGAAACAGCGCGACCGTCGACGTGATGTTCGCCGCGAGCGGCGACATTCCCGACACGATCAGCGCGGGCAGCGTGACGAACGAGCCGCCGCCCGCGAGGGCGTTTTGCAGGCCGGCCCACAGGCCGGCGACGATGATGAGGGCGAGCATTGGTGCGGAAGCGGAGAAGTGGCGGGGCGCGCGGGTACGCGCGATGGTCGCCCGATGGTAATGCAGGATCGCGGCGGCGCAAAGCGGGCCGGCGCGCGGCGTTGCGGGGGCGCGGGAGCGCGGGCGATCGACGTGGGGCGTTGCGTCGGGCATGACGCTTTCGCGCCATTTCGCGTTTCGCCCGCGCCGTCACGCACCCGACCGGTGTCGCGTCACGCGTTCGGCTGCGTGTCGGCGTTTCCGCTGGCGCATCGCCTTCGACGTCCGGATAGACGATCGTACCGTCGTCCCGGATCACCGCGCCGGCAGTAAGACGCGTGGGCTCCACGCGGTTCTTGCCCATGATGTGCAGCACTGTTTCGCCGCGCGCGATCAGGTAGTCGGACACGATGCGCCGATGACAGCGCCACGACATGGCTTCCGAACGCATGATCGTGCAAAGCTGCCGGTGCCCTTGCGCGATCAGCTGTCGAGGCCCGCTCGAAACTCGGGCGACAGCGCGTAATCGGCGTAGCGATGGAAACTGCGGTTCGTCCAGAAGTCGTTGACGTCGTCGGGCACGCCGAGCGACTTGCCTCGCAGGCCGCCGAGTGCGGCGATGTGCTCGTAGGCGATGGCGGCCGCGGCCAGCTCGCCGGGAAGCGTTGCTTCGTTGAACTGCGGATTCGTGCGCGAACGCGTCATCTTCCGGATATCGGCGAGCAGCGCGATGTCGGACGCGTCGAGCATCTCGATGAACGCGTCGAGCGTGCGGTTCGAATGGCCGATCGTGTAGAACGGGAGCGCCACGAATCGTCCTTGCCGGCAACGCGTTCGAGCACGTGCCCGCGGTGCGCGGCGATGTGGTCGGTGCGGTCGCTCCTGATCTCGTATTGCGGATCGTCGGGCGATGCGTGTTCGCGATGACCCTTGTAGTCGAAATCCTGCGTGTGGATCGCGATGGTCGTGCCGGTCACGTAACCGGCTTCGGAATTCCAGCGGACGTGGTCGCCCGGCTTGAATGGCGTCGTCATGCGGGGAGCCTCGTTGCATCGGTGCGGTGTCGTCGGTCGTTGCCGTACGCGTTATCGGCGCTCGCCGGGCATGGAAAAAGATACGGGCGGCGGGGGCGTGCCGGGCTGCGGACGCAAGCGTCGTGCCGGCGCCCTGCGAGCCTTCATTTTCCCAACGACGACGATCCCATCCTCCCGCTTGCCTCCGTGAAATTGACGTGCTAATTTTTCATGAAATTGGACGACTGAAATTTCACGGGAGCCCGCATGTTCGTGCAGTCCGACCGTCACGTCGCAAGCTACTACGCCGGCACCTACCCGGCGCCGATCCCGCGGCGTCCCGAACTGGACGAACGCATCGACGCCGACGTGCTGGTCGTCGGCGCGGGCTTCAGCGGGCTGCACACGGCGTTGCGCCTGGCGCTCGCGGGCAAGCGCGTGGTGGTGCTCGAAGCGAGCCGCGTCGCGTGGGCCGCATCGGGCCGCAACGGCGGACAGGCGCTGCTCGGCTGGTCGTGCGACATGCAGCCGCTCGAGGATTCGCTCGGCCGCGACGGCGCGCGCATGCTGTGGGACAGCATGCGCTGGGCCGCGGCCGAAGTGCGCGAACTGCCCGCGCGGCACGGCTTCGACATCGACTATCGGCCCGGCAGCCTGTGGGCCGCGGTGCGGCCGCGTCGCGTTGCGCTGCTCGCACAGGCCCGCGACGAAGCCGCGCAGCGCTGGGGCTACGACCGGCTGCGCGTGATCGGGCAGGACGAGATGCCCGAGTGGATCGGCAGCGCGCGCTATCTCGCCGCGCTCTACGATCCCGAGGCCGGCCATCTGAATCCGCTGAAGCTCGCGCTCGGTCTCGCGCAGACGATCGAACGGGCCGGCGGCCGCATCTTCGAGCAAAGCCGCGTGCTCGACTGTCGCGAGACGGCCGGCGGTCACGTCGCACGCACCGCGCACGGCGAAGTGCGCGCGGACGTGCTGGTGCTCGCGTGCAACGCGTACGTCGACCGGCTCGATCCCGAGCTGTCGCGCCGGTTGCTGCCGGTCGGCACCTACCAGGTCGCGACCGCGCCGCTTTCGGCGGACGTCGCCCGCTCGCTGCTGCCGCAGAACAGCTGTGTGATCGACAACCAGTTCGTGCCCGACTACTTCCGCCTGAGCCCCGACAACCGTCTGCTGTTCGGCGGCGGCTGCACGTATCTCGGCGGGATTCCGGCCGACATCGCGGCCGCGACGCGCCCGCATCTAGAACGCGTGTTCCCGCAACTGGCCGGCGTGCCGCTCGACTACGTATGGGGCGGTCACATCGACATCAGCATGCGCCGCACGCCCGACATCGGCCGCCGCGGCCAGCGTTTATGGCTGCAGGGCTTCTCGGGGCACGGCGTGCTGCCGACGCTCGCGGGTGCGCGCGCGGTCGCCGATGCCGTGCTCGGCGACGATCGCCTGCTCGCGCAGTACCAGCGCATCCGCAACCCGCGCTTTCCCGGCGGCGACCGCCTCGCCGCGCCGCTGGAAGCGATCGGCAAGGCCTGGTACCGTTTGCGCGATACCGTCTGACGTACCGGAACTCATCATGAACGAACAGGAAGAGATAGAAAGTCTGGCGATCCTGATCCGCGACCTGCGCAAGCATCGCAAGGTCACGCTCAACGATCTCGCGGAACGGATCGGCCGCTCGGTCGGCTTTCTGTCGCAGGTCGAGCGCGGGCTGTCGCGCCCGACGGTCGCGGATCTCACCGCGATCGGCGAGGTGCTCGGCGTGCCGACGACGTATTTCTACAGCCTGAGCAAGCCGCGCAGCGTGCCGTGGGTCACGCGGCCCGACGAGCGGCGCACCGTGTATTACGCGGCCGGCATCACGGACATCCTCGTGTCGCCGAACATGCGCTCGCGCTTCTCGATCCTCGAGAGCCATCTCGCGCCCGGCGCGAGCAGCGGCGAGCGCTCCGTCGACGACAGCGACGAGCAGGGCGGCTTCGTGCTCGAAGGCGAGCTGACGATCTGGATCGACGGCGACGACACGCCCGTCACGCTCGGCCCGAACGATGCATTCCAGCTTCCCGCGCACAAGCGGTTTCGTTACGCGAACCTGGGCGACGCGCCGGCGCGCGTGATCTGGGTGTTCACCTGAGTTGGCCGGCGGGCGGTCCCACGGATCGTCGCGCCGTGCTGCTGGTTTGCAGTACTGATCGACATCGGGCATGTGGCGTGCCGCATGCCGATGAGTCCGGTTCGCCGCGCCGCGGCACCGTCATACAAGACATGGAAAGGATGAGACATGGCAGACGTCGTTCCCGTGCTGGTCGATGAAGTCCGCGCATTCCGGCAGGCGCATCCCGAGATCCGTTATGTCGACCTGATCTGTCTCGACCTGCCGGGCCATTTCTACGGCAAGCGTTATCCGATCGATGCGCTCGAGAAGGTCGCGTCGGGCTCGCTGCTGAAGCTGCCGCAGAACTGCGTGCTGCTCGGCACGCAGGGCGGCCTCTACAAGATCGGCGATTACTGCTTCAACGACGGCGACCCCGACGCGCCGCGCCGCCTGATTCCCGGCACGCTGAAGCCGGTGCGCTGGGAGCGGCAGCCGCTCGCGCAGATGCTGATCAGCTCCGACGGCACGGACGCGCCGATCGAGTTCGAGCCGCGCGAGGTGCTGGCGCGCGTGCTGCGGCGGTTCGCGGCGCGCGGCATCCGGCCGGTCGTCGCGTTCGAGCTCGAGTTCTACCTGTTCGCCGCGCAACTCGCGGACGGGCTGCCGCAGTACCCGCGCGACCGCTTGAGCGACGATCGCGACGACCAGCCGAACATGCACATCGAACGCCTGTCGCGGTTTTCCGATGTGCTGCACGAGATGGTCGAGGCCGCGCGCGAGCAGGGCGTCGACGCGACGGTGATCACGGCCGAGCTCGGGCCCGGCCAGTTCGAGATCAACTTCGGCCATACCGACGACGCGCTGCGCGCGGCCGACTGGTCGGCGCTGTTCTGCCGCAGCACGCGCGGCGTCGCGCTGCAGCACGGCTATCGTGCGAGCTTCATGGGCAAGCCGTACCTGCATGCGCCGGGCAGCGGGATGCACGTGCACGTGAGCCTGTATGACGACGCGGGCCGCAACCTGCTCGCAGCGGACGCGCAGCGGCCGCTGCGGCATGCGGTGGCCGGCTGCCTCGCGCTGCTGCCGCACTGCATGCCGGTATTCGCGCCGAACCACAATGCGTTCCGCCGCTACGGCTCGATGGTGAATGCGGCGAGCCGTGCAAGCTGGGGCTTCGAGGATCGCGACGCGTGCATCCGGATTCCGGAATCGGATGCGCGCAATCTGCGCATCGAGCATCGGCTCGCGAGCGCGGACGCGAATCCGTACCTGGTGCTCGCGGCCATCCTGTCCGGGATGGAGCATGGGCTCGACGCACGGATCGAGCCGATCGCGCCGCTCAACGACGATCGCGGCAGCGGGATCGATTTCCCGAAGGAGATGCTGTCGGCCGTCGCGGCGATGCAGGATCACGCGGCCGTGCGCGACGGGCTCGGCAGTGAATTCGTGATGGTGTATTGCGAGAACAAGCGGCAGGAGGAACTGGATTTTCGCAACGAGATCGGGGCGCGCGAGTATCGGTGGTTTCTTTGACGTGCTGCGCCGACCGGCGAGGACTATGGAAGTACGCGCCAGTAGCGCACTTCGTCGATCGGCGTCCCGTCGATGTCGAACGTCTTGATGTCGCTTTCGGCGACGAAGCCTTCACGTTCGTAGAACGCGCGCGCGCGGCGGTTCTCGACGATTGCCCAGAGCGACACCCATGCATGCCCCCCGTCGTGCAGCGACCGGCAAGCATGCCGGACCAGCGCCGTGCCGATTCCTTTGCCGCAATGCAGCGGATGCAGATAGATCGCGTGGATTTCACCCCACGCGCGATCCTTGTCGGCGTCGCGCGTCGCGCCGTACGCGACCCAGCCCGTCACGCCGTCTGCGTCGAATGCGACCGTGACGCGCGCTTCGCCTGCCGCGAGCGCGTGGTGCCAGAAGTCGGTACGTTGTTCGACCGACAAACCTGCAAGGAACGACGCCGGCATGATGCCGTCGTAGGTTGCCCGCCACGATGCGACGTGGATCGCGGCGATGGCTGCGGCATCGGCCGGCGTGGCTGCGCGGATGGCGATCGTGGTCGTGTTCGAGGGCATGCGTGCGTGGTTTGACCGGTTGCGGGATACAACGATGAAGCAGCCCCGTTCAACGCCGTGAATCGGGCGTGCATGCAGGTGCGGTGTCGCGCCGCACCTGCACCGTCCTTACTCGCCGAGCTTCGCCGTCACGCACCCCGTGCTCGAGCATTCGCGCTCGCGTTCGCGCAGGAACGACAGGCGCGATTGCGTGAAGTCGATCGCGCATTGCAGGTTCACGAGATAGCCGTCGTCGCGCGTTTCGCTGCAGCGGTCGTCGCGCCGCTTCATCCACGCGAGCTGGCCGGTCTTCAGCTTCGCCTGCTGGTCGCCGCTCAGTTGCTTGCGCACGCGGCCGTACTCGTCGTTCAGTTCGCGGTCGACCTGCGAGAACTCGTTGCTGCTGCAGTAGACCTGGTCGAACGCACTGCGCGGTTTGCCGCAGCCGGCCGCCTGCGCGGAGAACGGCACGGCAAGCGCGAGCAGCGTGCAGGATACGAGCAGATTCTTCTTCATTGTGGTGCTCCTCACTGGGTGAAAACCGTTGAAACCGACCGGCGGCGCCTTTACCTGGCCGCCGTACATGCGTCGATCCCGCTCGCGATCGCGGTGGCAAGGCGCTGGATCGTCTCGCGCTGCGCGAGTCGCTTTTCCTCGTCGGGATTGACGATCACGCCCGCCTCGACCAGAACGGCCGGGATCGGCGCGGTACGCAGCACGACGAGATCGTCGAAGCGGTGGATGCCGAGTTGCGGATCGATCAGCGGGCGGTTCTCGCCCTTGATCGGCTGCGCGTGATACAGCGACGGCCGTTCGCCGGCCGCGACCAGGCGTTCGGCGATCGCCTTCGCGCAACGCAGGCTTTCCGTGTAGTGCGGATTGCGCTCGGACACGAACACGGCGAAACCGCGGAATTCGCGCTGCCGGCCCGCGTCGATGAACTGCTGCTGCATCGAATCGTGATGGATCGACGCGAACAGATTTGCGTCCGGCGCCTGCGTCGAGCGCTGGTCGAGCGCGATCTCGCGGCCGTCGGCCGACGTGCGCAGCACGCGATCGCCGTGCGCGGCGAGTGTCTCCGCGACGGCGGTGGACAGGTCGAGGTTGTACCGGTATTCGACGCGGCCGCTTGCGCCGGTGGCACCTGGGTGGGCCGGCGTATGGCCGGTGTCGACGACGACGTAGCGGCCGGAGGCCGGCTGCGCGTCCGGACCTGCCGCATCGGCCGCATGCAGCGCGAGCGGCGCGCCGAGCAGCGGGCCGCATGCGAGCAGGCGCGCGGCGGCGCGCACGAACGGACGAAGGCGTCGAAGGGTTCGGTTTGTCATTGTTGTTGTCGAGGAGGGCATGCGGCGCGTCGCCTGGCGCGCACCGTCGGCCTGCTCAATGCAGTCGGAATGTCGCGCGATTATAGCGGTTGCCGGCGGCGCCGCAATGACGGAAGGCGCGGCGTCGCGCGCGCCGGAAACCGGCGCTCAGGCGAGCACGCGCCGGGCCGCGAGCATGCCCCAGTACGATGCTTCCTCGAACAGCGACAGCCCGGACAGGTCCGCATGCGCGAACACGACGGGGCCATCGGCCTCGCGCAGCGCGAGCAGCCCCGGCCGGCTCAGGAAGCCGACATCGGGTGTCGCCATCGCGTGGCCGCGCACGGTGATCTCGAGCGCCGTCGCGTGCTTCCACAGTTCGCGTCCGTAGACGGCCTGCAGGTCGATCGCCGCCTGTTCGCGCAAGGCATCGGGCTTTGCCTGGGCAAGCCAGCGGCGCGTGTCGTCCGGCGTTTGCGTACTCAACGCCTGATAGGCGGAGAACACGGAGCGGGTCGGCGGCGACATCCGGATCAGCTGGTGCGTCGACACGACATAGCCGAGCCCCGCGCCGTCGTAGACGACGTTGTCCCACGCGAGCGGCACGCCGGCTTCCTCGGCCGGCATCCCGTCGAGCAGGAAATTGGACACGAGCCACGGCGCGCGCGGCGGCAGGTCGCGCGTGGGATCGAAACCGTACGCGCACAACTGCGGAAACACGCGAGCCGCGACGAACAGCGGCATGGCGCTGACGACGCGCCGCGCCTTCAGCGTGAACGTCGACAGCGTGCCGTCGTCACCGACACGCGCACACAGCACGTCGACGCCGCCCGCGCGCTCGGTCGCGCGAACGGCGAAGCCGCGCCGCGACCACGCGTTCGAGCCGGTGCGCGCGGCGATCGAGTCGCTCAGCTTCGTCACCATCGTATGCAGCCCGTCGGGCCAGGTCAGCACGACGCCGTCGCCCGCGTCGCTCGCGTGGCCGCCGCGCGACGAGAAGTAGTGCAGGCCGGCCCACGCGGACACGTGCTCGTAACCCGCACCGTAGTCGTCGCGGCAGCAGTAGTTCAGGTACCAGTGCAGCGCGGTCGCGGTGTAGCCCTCGTCGAGCAGCCACTGCCTGAACGAGCGCCGGTCGAGCGCGCGCCAGCGCGGGTCGCGCGACGATTCCGCGAGCGGAATGCAGAACACCTTGCGGCCGTCCGCGCCGCGCGCGGAGCGCAGGCTGTCGGTGTAGGCGAAGAAGCGCGTTTGCTGCGCGAGCGCATCGGCGTCGAGGCCGGCCGTCGGCACGATGCCGTCCTGCCACTGGCCGCCGATGAACAGCCGTTCGTCGGGGGCGTGCACGAGCGCGCGTTCGTCGTACGCGGGTTGCGCGGAGAACGGCGCCGCTTCGATCACGCCGAGATCGGCGAGCATGTCGCGCAGATGTGCGGATTCGAGCGACGGCAGCGGCAGGTAGTGCGCGCCCTTCGGATAGCCGAGTTCGCCGAAGCGGCCGCCGGCCGCATTGCCGCCGAATTCGGGCCCGGCGAGCACGACGAAGCGTGTGTGTCCCGCGCGCGCGAGCTGCCACGCGCACGACAACCCGGCCGCGCCCGAGCCGAGGACCGCGACGTCGGTCTCGATCGTGCCGGAAGGCGGCGGCAGCGCCGCGTGGTCGCGCAGCGCATGGCCTTCGCGCATGCCGGGGTAGCCGACGCGCGGCGTCGTCTCGAGCCAGCCGGTGCGGCCGCACGCGGCGAGCGACGCCGCCGCGGACGCGACGAGGAACGTGCGGCGATCCATCAGCGCAGCACGTGCTTCCAGTCGTCGTCGAAGCGGCGCACGAGCGGCTGGTCGTTGAGTTCGTTCGGCGACATCGGCAGCGCCGGCATGTCGGCCGGGAAGTGGAACATCTCGGCGGCCGTCTGCGCGTCGAGCCAGCGCGTCGGCACCGAATAGCGTGTCGGCACGGTGAAGTCGCGACGCTTGCCGGCGATCACGAACCCCCAGTCGCCGAACGACGGCACGTAGCAGTGGTACGGCCAGGTGTTGAGCCCGGCTTCGCGCAGCGTCGCGATGATCGTCCAGTACGCGTGCGGCGCGAAGTACGGCGACGTCGACTGGATCACCGCATAGCCGTTCTCGGACAGGTGGCGCGCGAGCAGCCGGAACACCGGCACCGAATACAGCCGGCCGAGCCCGAAGTTGGTCGGATCGGGGAAGTCGACGACGATCGCGTCATACACGTCGGCGTTCGATTCGAGCCAGCGCACCGCATCGTCGTTGATCACCTGCACGCGCGGGTCCTTCAGCGAACCCTGGTTCAGCTTCACGAGCGGCGCCGAAGTCGAGAACAGCTTCGTCATCGCGGGGTCGAGATCGACGAGCGTGATCCGTTCGAGATTGCGGTGCTTGAGCAGTTCGCGCACCGCGAGGCCGTCGCCGCCGCCGAGCACGAGCACGCGCTTCGCCCACGGCAGCGCCTCGATCGTCGGATGGATCAGCGCCTCGTGATAGCGATGCTCGTCGCGCGACGAGAACTGCAGGTTGCCGTTCAGGTACAGCCGCATGTCGTCGTGCCACTGCGTGAGCACGATGCGCTGGTACGGCGTCGTTTCCGAATAGATCGTCTCGTCGCCGTACACGCCGTGCTCGGCCCAGTGCGTGATGCGGTCCGACAGCGCGAAGCCGGCGACGAGCAGCCCGATCACGAGCGACGCGCGCATCAGCTTGCCGCGCACGTTGCGGATCTCGGCGCGGAACAGGTGCGTGGTCCACAGCGCGACGAACGCGTTCAGCAGCCCGAACAGGAAGCTCGTGCGCAACAGGCCGAGACGCGGCGCGAGCACGAGGGGGAAGATCAGCGACACGGCGAGCGAGCCGAGATAGTCGAAGGTCAGCACTTCGCTGACGGTATGGCGGAACGCCTGGCGGCGCTGCTGGAACGCGCGCATCACGAGCGGGATCTCCATCCCGATCAGCAGGCCGAGCGCGAGCACGAGCGCGTAGAGCGCCGCGCGGAAGGGCGCGGCCAGCCACGCGAACACCGCGAACAGCAGCGCTGCCGACACGCCGCCGAGCAGGCCGACGAGCAGCTCGATGTCGACGAAGCGGTCGAGCACGTCGTCGTCCTCGACGAACTTCGCGAGCCACGAGCCAATCCCCATCGCGAACAGGTAGCAGCCGATCACCGACGAGAACTGCAGGATCGAATCGCCGAGCAGGTAGCTCGACAGCGCGCTGCTGATCAGTTCGTAGCCGAGCCCGCACGACGCGAGCACGAGGATCGACAGGACGAGCGCGCGCTTATGCAGCATGGCGCGTCCGTTGTGCAGTGCTCGTCAATGTGGATATACTGGCGCGGATTTTCGTGGGGTGGCCCGCCATGGGCCGGCCTGAGACGGGGCGGCGAACCGAGCACAAAATCCGAGGAAAAGAATGAATAGTGCCTATCTTTATGCGGTTCATTTGCTGTCGGCGTTCGTGCTGCTTTTCGTGTTCGCGGCAGTGTACCTGAAGGTCACCCCGTTCGACGAACTGGCCTTGATCCGTGACGGCAACGCGGCCGCGACGCTGTCGTTCGGCGGCGCGCTGGTCGGCTTCTGCCTGACGCTCGCGTCCAGCATCGCGCACAACTCGACGCTCGGCGAAGTCGTGCTGTGGGCCGTCGGCGCGATGGCCGTGCAGCTCGTCACCTACGCGGTGCTGACCCGCCTGATTCCCGGCATGAACCATGCGATCGAGGATCGCAACGTCGCGATGGGTGGCCTGATGGGCACCGCGTCGCTCGTCGTCGGCATCATCAATGCCGCCTGCCTGACCTGACACGCCACGCGTCCTGGGAGACCGACATGAGTCTGGGTTCGTTTATCCGCAAGCAGTTCATCGACGTCCTGCAATGGACGGAAGACACCGACGGCGTGCTGGCCTGGCGCTATCCGATGGAAGACCAGGAGATCCAGTACGGCGGCCAGCTGACCGTGCGCGAAACGCAGGTCGCGATCTTCGTCAACGAAGGCAAGGTCGCCGACGTGTTCCAGCCCGGGCTGTACAAGCTGGAAACGCGCACGCTGCCGGTGCTCACGTACCTGAAGAACTGGGACAAGTTCTTTCAGTCGCCTTTCAAGTCGGATGTCTACTTCTTCAGCACGCGGCTGCAGCTCGGCCGGCGCTGGGGCACCGCGCAGCCGGTGACGATCCGCGATCGCGAATTCGGCTTCGTGCAGCTGCGCGCGTTCGGCATCTACTCGTACCGGATCGTCGATGCGGCCGCGTTCCACCGCGAGGTGAGCGGCACGCGCGCGCAGTACACGGTCGACGATCTCGAGCAGCAGCTGCGCAACCTGGTCGTCACCGCGATGAGCACGACGTTCGGTTCCGCCGACGTGCCGTTCGTCGATATGGCCGCGAACCAGACGCTGCTGTCGCAACGCGTCGCCGAGGCGCTGGTGCCGGTGTTCACGCGCTACGGCCTCGCGCTCGATGCATTCGCGGTCGAAAGCGTGTCGCTGCCGGCCGAGCTGCAGAAGGCGCTCGACCTGCGGATCGGCGCGGGGATGGCCGGCGATCTCGCCCGCGCGACGCAATACCAGACGGCGCAGGCGATTCCGCTGGCCGCGCAGAACCCGGGCGGCATCGCGAGTGTCGGCGCGGGGCTCGCGGCCGGCGCGGCGATCGGGCAGGCGATGGCCGGCCAGATCGCGGGCGCCGCGCAACCGGCGCCGGCCGCACCGCCCGCGCCCGTCGCGGCACCGGTTGCCGCCGCGCAGCCGGCCGCACCGGCCGAAGGGACCGATTACGTGCAACGCCTCGAACAGCTGAAGGCGCTGCTCGACAAGGGCCTCGTCACCGAAGAGGACTATGCGCGCGCGAAGGCGGACATCCTCGCGAAGCTCACCCGGTAAGCGTCGCGCATGTTCAGTACTTCGTGCCCCCAGTGCGGCGCGCCGGTCGAGTTTCGCTCGGCGGCGGCGGTGATGGCCGTCTGCGCGTTCTGTCGCAGCACGCTGCTCAAGCGCGGCGCCGACGTCGAGCGCATCGGCGAGCTGGCCACGGTGCTCGACGACGCGTCGCCGATCCAGATCGGCACGGCCGGGCGCTACGGCAAGCGCACGTTCACGGTGCTCGGTCGCATCCAGATGACCTACGACGCCGGCATGTGGAGCGAGTGGTACGTCGTGTTCGACGACGGCGCGTTCGGCTGGCTGTCGGATGCGTCGGGCCAGTATGCGGTCACGGTGCGCGAGCCCGACGATGCGTCGGGCGGCGCGTGGCCCGCGTTCGGCACGCTCGAACCGGGCATGCGGATCGACCACGGCGGCCGCGCGTATCTCGTGTCCGACGTGCGTACCGCGCGCTGCACGGGCGGCGACGGCGAGTTGCCGTTCCGCATCGATGCGGGCTGGGAAGCGCGCGTCGTCGACCTGCGCACCGGCAATGCATTCGCGACTTACGACTATTCCGACGCCGACGCGAACGGCGGGAGCCCGGCCGTCTACAGCGGCGAAGCGATGGAATTCGACGCGCTCGCATTCACGGGGCTGCGCGATACCGACAACGACACGCGGGAGAAACGGGGCGCGCAGATGGTGCCGTTCGCGTGCCCGAGCTGCGGCGCGCCGCTGTCGTATGCACCGAACCTCGCCGACTACGTCGTGTGCGGCAGCTGCCACGCGGGCGTGCAGTGCACGGCCGAGCAGCAGACCGTGTTCGCCGCGCAGCGCAAGCTCGATGCGGTGAAGGGCGCGCTTGAGCTCGGTGCGACCGGCACGTTCGACGGCGTGAAGTACACGGTGATCGGCATGATGCGTTGCCGCGTGCCGGGCGACGACGAGACGTGGGACGAATACCTGCTGCTGAACCCGAAGCGCGGCTTCCTGTGGCTCGTGCAGAGCGAAGGGCGCTGGGAACGCGTGCAGGTGCTCGATCACTGGCCGACGATCGGCGGCGAGTCCGACGTCACCGACGAAGGCAAGACCTATCGACTGCGCGAGACGTACGACTCGGAAGTCGTGTACGTGGTCGGCGCGTTCAACTGGCGCGTGCAGGTCGGCGACCGCACGTCGATCGCCGACTACGGCTGGCAGAAGGACAAGCTCACGCGTGAGCGCAGCGCCGCGGAAATCGTCTGGTCGCGTGCGCGGCCGTTGTCGGCCGGCGCACTGGCCGAACGCTTCGCGACGCCGGCGCTCGCGACGGCAGCGGTTGCGTCCGCAACGGGTTCCGCCGGGACGTCGACGGGCCTGTTCGGCGCGAAGCAGCCGCATAGCTTCGCACCGCTGCCGATCGTGTTCAGCGCGATGCTCGTGATCTTCAACCTGGGGTCGCTGTTCTCGTTCAGCGGCCGCTCCGTCTACGTGCTGATCGGCCTGCTCGTGCTGTGGCTGCCGGAATGGCTGTGGAAGGGCTTCGCGTCCGACGGGGGCAACTCGTAATGCGTTACATCCTCTACGGACTTTACGGGCTGATCGTCGTCACGCTGTTCAGCTGCGCGTCGCTCGGCGGCAGCGGTTCGGGCGGCAGCGGGTGGGGTAGTTCGTCGGCGCGCAGCGGCTATTCGTCGTACGGGTCGCACAAATGACGGCGCGAGACGGTATCGCCGCACCGCGAGCGACGCTCGGCTCGCACGTGCTGGCCGATCTCGCCGGCATCGACGCGGCACTGCTGCGCGACGCCGCGCGGCTCGAGACGATACTCACCGACGCCGCGCAGCAGGCCGGCGCACGCGTGATCGGCGCGCATTTCCATCATTTCGGCGGTGAGCATGGGGTGACGGGTGTCGTGCTGCTCGCGGAGTCGCACATCACGATTCATACGTGGCCGGAGCACGGCTTCGCAGCCGTCGATGCGTTCATGTGCGGCGCCGCGCGCGCCGCCGAGGCGGTCGATGCGATCGCCGCCGCGCTCGGCACGCACGCGCAGGTCCGGCAGCAGGTGGCGCGCGGCGTCACATGAGCGACCGGGGCGACAGCGGTGGTCGCGCATGCGACGACGCGCTGCACCGATTTCGCGAACCGCTTATGATCGTGCGGTACGACGTCCCCACGCAGAGGTCCCCATGCACATCGCCGTCCTGACCTTCGACGGTTTCAACGAACTCGATTCGCTGATCGCGCTCGGGATTCTCAACCGGGTCAGGCAGCCGGGTTGGCGGGTGTCGATCGCGAGCCCGACCGGCCGCGTGCGCTCGATGAACGGCGTGACGATCGACGCGCAAGCGTCGCTGCAGGACGCCCGCGACGCGGACGCCGTGCTGGTGGGCAGCGGCGTGCGGACCCGCGACGTCGTCGCCGATGCCGCGTTGATGGCGCAATTGCAGTTCGACCCCGCGCGGCAGTTGCTCGGCGCGCAGTGCTCGGGCACGCTCGTGCTGGCGAAGCTGGGCTGGCTCGGCGATGTCCCCGCGTGTACCGACCTGACCACGAAGCCGTGGGTGCAGGAAGCCGGCGTGGCCGTGCTCGACCAGCCGTTCGTGGCCAGCGGGAACGTCGCGACCGCCGGCGGGTGCCTGTCGTCGCAGTATCTGGCCGCGTGGTTCATCGCGCGTCTGGCCGGCATCGAGGCCGCGCGCAGTGCGATTCACTATGTCGCGCCGGTGGGCGAGAAGGACGATTACGTCTCGCGCGCGATCGCGAACATTTCGCCGTTCCTCTGATGCGTGCGGCGTCGCGCGTCAGCGCGGCAGCGCTTCGGCTTCGGCCCAACGCTTGAACGAGTCGAGACGCCGGCGCGTGTGCACGAGATAGAACGCGCCGATCAGCGGTTCGAGCAGCCAGCGCAGCCAGGACGGCTGCGCACGGAAGTGATACGTGAACTTCACTTCGGTCGTGCCCGGTGTGTGCTCGGTGAAATTCCAGCTGCCGCTGAAGCGTTCGAGCACCTTCGGCCCGTCGACCATTTCGACGGCCGCGACCTGCGGCGGACGGTACGAGATGTAGCGCGACACCATCGTCGCGCCCGACTGGCTGCGGCAGAACGCATCGACGCCGACGTCGGCCGTCATCCCGTCGGGCAGATACGCGTCGGCAAGGAAGCTGTCCCACACGAGCCGCCGCGCGTAGTCCTGCGACCACGTGAAGAGGCGTCTGCGATCGACGCCGACGATCCGGCTGACTGAGATCCTCATGATGGGTAGCAAGCGCAACGCTGTAATCGGGATGAAATCGAGTGTAACCCGCCAAAGCCGCGCAATTCTTCAGACTTCGTCAAGTCGAGCGCGCGCTCGATTGACCTTCTCCGGGAATTCCCCTACGATCGATTCCATGCCTTCGGGAAAGACCCGAAGCGTTTCAATCTCTTGAGGGAGCCTCATGAGTACGCAACAGAACCGGCGCTTCGACGCGCTCGTTTTCATTGGTCGTTTCCAGCCTCCGCATCGTGGTCACCTGAACGTGCTGAAGTCCGCACTGAGCCGGGCCGAGCGCGTATGCGTGCTGATCGGATCGACCGACAAGCCCCGCACCATCAAGGATCCGTTCTCGTTCGACGAGCGCCGCCAGATGCTGGCTTCGCTGCTCGAGCCGTCCGAGCGCGAGCGCGTGACGGTCGCGCCCGTGCAGGATTCGACGTACAACGACGGCGACTGGGTGCGCTGGGTGCAGGATGCCGTGGCCGCCTCGCTCGGCGACGTCGCGCAGCGCAGGGTCGGGCTGATCGGCCACGAGAAGGACGCCACGTCGTATTACCTGCGGATGTTCCCGCAATGGGAGCTCGTCGACGTCGATGCGACCGAAGACATCTCCGCCACCGAAATCCGCGATCAGTATTTCGCCGAACGCACCAACAGCTTCGTGCAATGGGCGGTGCCGGAACCTGTGTTCGGCTGGCTCGAACGCTTTCGCACGCAGCCGGCATTCGCGCAGCTGAAAGCCGAGGCCGAATTCATCGCCGGCTATCGCAAGGCGTGGTCGGCCGCACCGTATCCGGTCACGTTCGTGACGGTCGACGCGGTGGTCGTGCACTCGGGCCATCTCCTGCTCGTGCGCCGGCGCAGCGAACCGGGCCGCGGCCTGTGGGCGCTGCCGGGCGGGTTCGTGAACCAGGACGAACGGCTCGACGCGGCCTGCATCCGCGAACTGCGCGAGGAGACCGGCCTGAAGCTGCCGGAGCCCGTGCTGCGCGGCTCGATCAAGGATCGCCAGGTATTCGATCATCCGACCCGCTCGCTGCGCGGCCGCACGATCACGCACGCATGCCTGTTCAACTTCCCGACCGGCGAGTTGCCGCGCGTGAAGGGCAGCGACGACGCCGACAAGGCGCGCTGGGTGCCGCTCAACGAATTCGCGCAGATGCGCAACGTGATGTTCGAGGATCACTTCGAGATCGCGTATCACTTCCTGGGGAAGCTGTGACACGCTGATTCCCCGGATTCCGGTCCGCCGCGACAGACGCGGCGGCACTTCAACGGCCTAGAGGAGCTCTAGCCATGCAAAACGATCCCGGCGGCTTTGCCGCGGTTCTCGCCAATCCGATCCTCAACACGGATTCGTACAAGGCTTCCCACTTCCTGCAATATCCGCCCGACGCGCAGGCGATGTTCTCGTACGTCGAGTCGCGCGGCGGCCGCTATGACCGCACGCTGTTCTTCGGCCTGCAGATGCTGCTGAAGGACTATCTGTGCCGGCCGGTCACGCACGCGATGATCGACGACGCGCGCGATTTCTTCGCGGTGCACGGCGAGCCGTTCAACGAGGACGGCTGGCGCCATGTCGTCGAGCACTACGACGGCTACCTGCCCGTGAGGATCCGCGCGGTGCCCGAAGGTTCGATCGTGCCCGTGCACAACGTGCTGATGACCGTCGAATGCGACGACCCGAAGGTGTTCTGGCTCGCGTCGTATCTGGAGACGATGCTGCTGCGCGTGTGGTACCCGGTGACGGTCGCGACGCGCAGCTGGCACCTGCGCCAGACGATCCGCCGCTTTCTCGAGAAGACCGACGACGATCTCGCGCAGCTGCCGTTCAAGCTGCACGACTTCGGCGCGCGCGGCGTATCGAGCGCGGAGTCGGCCGCGATCGGCGGCGCGGCACACCTCGTGAGCTTCATGGGTTCGGACACGGTGCTCGGCGTGCTGGCCGCGAACCGCTTCTATCGCGAGCCGATGGCCGCGTACTCGGTGCCCGCGGCCGAGCACAGCACGATCACGTCGTGGGGGCGTGAGCACGAAGCCGATGCGTACCGGAACATGATCGCTCGCTTCGGTTTGCCCGGCGCGATCGTGTCGGTCGTGTCGGACTCCTATGATCTGTTCGCCGCGCTTGAACTGTGGGGCGGCCCGCTGCGCCAGGCGGTGATCGATTCGGGCGCGACGGTCGTCGTGCGTCCCGATTCGGGCGACCCGGTGAAGATCGTGCTGCAGACCGTGCGCGCGCTCGACGCTTCGTTCGGCTCGTCCGTGAACGGCAAGGGACGGCGCGTGCTGAATCGCGTGCGCGTGATTCAGGGCGACGGTGTCGACGAGTTGTCGATCGACGCGATCCTGTCCGCACTCGACGACGCGGGTTATGCGGCCGGCAACGTCGTGTTCGGGATGGGCGGCGCGCTGCTGCAGCAGGTGAATCGCGACACGCAGCGCTTCGCGATGAAGTGCTCGGCGATCCGGCGCGGCGACGTGTGGCACGGCGTGAGCAAGGATCCGGTTACCGATCCGGGCAAGCGCTCGAAGCAGGGCCGGCTCACGTTGCTGCGCAATCGGCGCACGGGAGAATACCGGACGGTGACGCTGCCGGTCGCATGGGACGATCGCGCGCTGGAAGGCGAGTGGGATGACGCGCTCGAAACGGTGTTCGATACCGGGAAAATGCTGGTCGATACGACGTTCGCCGAGGTGCGGGCGAGGGCGCACGCAGGGGAGGCGTGATCGGGCGACCGGGGCGGCGGCGTGGCAACGTCAGCCGCCACCCCGGTCGCGCTCAGGCGACGCGGGCGACGAGGGCGTGCAGCACGGCGTCCGCGTCGATTTCTCCTCGAACGACATCCGCGCGCGCCGACTCGAAGTCGATCCAGCCCTCGTTGAAGCCGTCGAGCATGCGCATGCGCGGCTCGGGGTGGCACATCCGCTGCGCATCGAACAGCGCCGCCCACGTGCTGCGCGGCACGGCTTCGGCGCGCACCGGGCGCCCGAACACGCGGGTGAACGCGTTCGCGAGGTCGTTCGGGCTGACCCGCCGGGGCCCTTCGAGTTCGACGATGCGTGCGCCGGTCCATTCGTCCTGTAGCAGCGCGGCCGCCGTCCGGCCGACATCTTCGGTTGCGACCATCGGCACCGGCTTGTCGAGCGGCTGGAGAAAGCTGTAGATGACGCCGGCGTCGCGTGCGGTTGCTACGTCCCACGCGGCATTTTCGAGGAACCACGCGGGGCGCAGGAACGTGACGGGTATCGGCAAGTCGTCGAACGCCTGTTCGATCATCGTCAGTTGCGTCAGCAGATTCACCTGCGTCGCCTGCGCGCCGATCGTCGACAGACAGACGACCTTGCGTGGCCGAGCGGTGCGCAATGCCGCACCGACGGCATCGATGACGGCGCGCGTTTCGGGGAATCCCGGCGCCGGATCGAAGCATGGCGGCAGCAGGACGAAGACGCCATCCGTGTTCGAGAAGGCCGTCGTCAGCGCGGCGGTGTCGGTCATCTCGGCAAGTGCAACATCGCAGCCGCGCGCGACCCACGGCGCGGCGCGATCCGCGGTGCGCGCGACGGCGCGCACGGGCCGGCCGGCCGCGAGCAGCGTTCGGGCGAGCGCGCCGCCGACCTGTCCGGTGATACCGGTAATGGCATACATGGTTTGAAATCCTCATCGAGAAGGGAGCGGGCGCGCCGAAAGATGCGGGCGCCGGAACTGCATGCCGCGTTCGGGCTTGCCGTCGCGATGCATCGGGTTGCATGATAGGAGGCGACGATTCCTGATGGAATCGAATCCATGTCATTTGATTGGTGATTGTTTGTCATGAATGAAATCCTGGGGATCGACGGGCGGATTCTGGCGAACGTGGGCGTGCTGGCCGCGATCGTCGAAAGCGGCAGCTTCGCGCGCGCGGCCGACGCACTCGGCTTGTCGCCGTCCGGCGTCAGCCGGGCCGTGGGCCGGCTCGAGGCGCGCGTCGGCGTGCGGCTGCTCGATCGCACGACGCGCTCGGTTACGCTGACGGACGAAGGGCGCCGCCTGTACGAAGAGATCGGTCCGCTGCTCGCCGGCATCGGCGATGCGGTGACGCTGGCCGCCGGCTCGGCCGCCGCCGTGCGCGGCAGATTGCGCGTGAACGTCGACGCGTATTTCTCGCGGCGGGTGTTGGCGCCGCACCTTCCGGCGTTGCTTGCACGCCATCCCGATCTGTCGCTGGAACTGGCCGCGCGCGAGCAGCTCGGCGATCTGGTAGCCGACGGATTCGACGTTGCGGTGCGGTTTGGCGAGCCGCCGTCGTCGTCGCTGGTGGCGCGCAAATTGCTGGAGACGCGCGCGGTGACGGTCGCCGCGCCCGCCTACGTGAAACGGCACGGGCGTCCTGCGGCGCCGGCCGATCTCGCGGGCCATGCGTGCATCCAGATGCGCAACACGCTGACCGGCCAGCCGCTCGAATGGACCTATCAGCTCGGCCGCAAGCGCGTGCCGGTCAGGACGACGGGCAGGCTGCTCGTCAACGACGCCGGCACGATGCTCGGTGCATGTCTGGCCGGTGTGGGCATCGCACGCTTCAAGGCGAGCGGGGTAGCGGGCTTGATCGAGCAGGGGCGGCTCGTCGAGCTGCTCGCGGATTGGCGCGGCGAGGCATTTCCGCTGTTTGCCTACTATCCGTCGCGTCACCTGCCGCCCGCGAAGGTGCGGGCATTCGTCGATTTCGTCGCGGAAATCGTGGCGACCGGCAAATAGCGCGATCGCCCGCCGTCAACGTTCGCCGGCGAGCGCGCGCCCGTTCGTGTCCGGCTGCGCGATCGCGTGCTCCGACATCCGCGCCGCCTCCATCGCCCGCCCGAGCGCATCGAACACCGCCGGCCCCTTGCAGCGCGACACGTTGAAGCGCATGAACGACGTCGCGCCGTGCGACGCACTGAACACGTTGCCCGGCGCGAGCACCACATCGTGGTCGAGCGCATGGCGCGCGACGCGCGCGGCATCGAGCCCGTCGGGCAGCTCGGCCCACACGAACAACCCGCCGCGCGGTTCCGTCCAGATCCCGAGCCCGGCGCGCGCGAGCCGCCGGATCGTTTCGCCCATCGCATCGGCCAACTGCATACGCAGGCCGTCGAGATGGCGCCGGTAGGTGCCGTCGACCAGCAGCCGGTGCACGACGTTCGCGCCGATCTGCGCATTGCCGAACGACGTCGCGAGCTTCAGGTCGACGAGCGCGTCGATCCATTCGGGGCGCGCGGCGATGTAGCCGCAGCGGATCGCGGCCGACAGCGTCTTCGAGAAGCTGCCGATCGACACGACGCGCGAGAGCCCGTCGAATGCCGCGAGGCGCGGCGCGGGCGTGCTTTCGAAATCCGCGAAGATGTCGTCCTCGACGATCAGCAGGCCGTGCTCGGCCGCGAGCGTGAGCAACCGGTGCGCGATCGGCGGCGCGAGCGTCGCGCCGGTCGGGTTGTGCAGCGCCGCGTTCGTGATGTACAGGCGCGGCCGGTGTTCGGCGAGCACCTGCTCGAAGCGCGCGAGATCGGGGCCGTTCGGCGTGTACGGCACGCTGACGATCCGTGCGCGATGCGCGCGCAGCAGCGCCTGGAAGTTGAAGTAGCAAGGATCGTCGAGCACGACGGTGTCGCCCGGCTCCAGCAGCAGCCGGCACACGAGATCGAGCGCGTGCGTGCCGCCGTCGGTCAGCATGATCTGCGCGGGCTCCGCATGAACGCCGTGCTGCGCGAGCCGCCATGCGAGCTGCTGGCGCAACGCGGGCAGCCCGAGCGGTGTCGCGTAGTCGGTCAGTGCGTCGGGTTCGTCGCGCGACACCGCACGCAGCGCACGCCGCAGGCTCTCGTCCGGCAGCCACGACGACGGCAGCCAGCCGCAACCGGGCTTCACCGAGCCGGGCGCCGCCTCGAGCGACTGGCGCGACAGCCACAGCGGATCGAGTTCGCGATCGAGGCGCGGGCCGAGTTCGGCGAGCGCAAGCGGCGGCGCATGGCCCGACACGTAGAAGCCGGAGCCGCGCCGTGCGACGAGCACGCCTTCGCTCGCGAGCCGCTCGTAAGCATCGACGACGGTCGATTTCGACACGTGCAGCGCGTCGGCCATCATCCGGATCGACGGCACGCGCGCGCCGGGCATCAGCGCGCGGCTCGCGATCCGCGCGCGCAGCGTGTCCATCACGGTTTCCACGCGCGTGCGCGACGGCGCGGGCGGAGCAGGGGCTTGCACGGAAAGGCTCATGGCGGGAGGGAACTGTACGGCCGGTTGTCCAGTACAGTTTGTCCGAATTGTATTGGGCTGTAGCTTACGCGCTTTTCGCGGGCGGCGGATCATCGGTCATCCACCTTGTTCCGACCAGGATTTCCCGTGCAAAAGACGACCGACGGATGGCTCAGCGGCCTGCTGGGCGTGATCATCTTCAGTGGCTCGCTGCCCGCGACGCGCATCGCGGTGCAGGGGCTCGACCCGCTGTTCCTCACGTTCGCGCGCGCGACGATCGCCGGCGTGCTCGGCCTGATCCTGCTCGTCGCGCTGAAGCAGAAGCGGCCGACGCGTGTCGAGACCGCGTCGCTCATCGTCGTCGCGCTCGGGGTCGTGGTCGGTTTTCCGCTGCTGACCGCGCTCGCGCTCAAGCACGTGACGTCCGCGCATGCGATCGTGTTCGTCGGGCTGCTGCCGCTCGCGACCGCGCTGTTCGGCGTCTGGCGCGGCGGCGAACGGCCGCGGCTGCCGTTCTGGGTCTTCTCGCTGGTCGGCAGCGGCGCGGTGGCCGCGTTCGCGCTGCGCAACGGCGGTCGTGCGTCGGTGGCGGGCGATGCGTTGATGCTGGCCGCGATCGTCGCGTGCGGGCTCGGCTATGCGGAGGGCGCGCGGCTGTCGCGCCAGCTCGGTGGCTGGCAGGTGATCTCGTGGGCGCTCGTGCTGTCGCTGCCGGTGATGCTGCCGCTCACGTGGTTCACGTGGCCCGCGACGTTCGACGGCGTCGACGCCGCCGCGCTGTGGGGGCTCGCATACGTGTCGCTGTTCAGCATGCTGATCGGCTTCGTGTTCTGGTATCGCGGCCTCGCGCTCGGCGGGATCGCGGGCGTCGGCCAGTTGCAGCTGCTGCAGCCGTTCTTCGGTTTCCTGCTCGCGGCCGGGCTGCTGCACGAGACGGTGCCGCCGTCGATGCTCGTCGTGACGATCGTGGTCGTCGGCTGCGTGGCCGGTGCGAAGTATTTCTCGAAGATGGCGCCGGTGCGGCGCGCGGGCTGATTCACGCAAGGAGCGCTCGCGCGACGGCGTGACGGGGGCCGCCCGTGCGCCGTCGCGCGTGCGCCGTTTACCCCATCACCACGTTCGCGAGCCGGAACTGGTACGCGGTCGCGGTCGTGCCGCCACCGCCGCCCGTCATCACGATGTCGGCGCTCTTGATGCCGAGCAGCGACAGTTCGGTGTTGATGTCGGACAGCACGGCCGAATTCATCACCGCGCCCTGTTCGATCTGCGACGCGGTGCCGATCCACAGCGTCGGCTTGAACTCGAACACGGCCTTCTGGCCCGGCACGATCCCCGTCTTGTGCGCGAGCAACCGGTTGTCCTTGAAGACCGACGCGGTGATCGCTCCCTGGCTCAGGTCGTTGCGCAGCTGGATCTCGCGCGACGTCGGGGCGGGGCCGGCGAGCGCGAGCACGTTGCCCGACGTCGAGCGCGACACGTTGAAGACCTGTCCATTGTCCGCGCGCTTTTGCGGCATGTAGTTGCCGTCGGCATCGCTCGCGGAGACGGTCGTCAACAACGGGAACACGAACGGATGGTTGTCGCCGCGCCCGCAGTTGGTGATGACCTTCCACGCGATCGCGAGCTCGTCGAAGTCCGTCGACACGTTCTTCTGGAAGATCACGATCTGGCTGTTGTTGACGTCGTTCGACAGGTTGACGAAGTTGAGATTGATGTCCATGAGTCACCTTGATTCGATTCGGATAACTGATTGAACGGGCGCCGGCCGTGCATCGCCGGCGCACGGACCGTTACGCCATCACCACGTTTTCCAGCCGGAACGTGAACGGCGTCGAGCGCGGGCCGGGGCCGCCGCCGGTCATCACGATGTCGGCGCTCGCGATGCCGAGCAGCGACAGTTCCGTGTTGATGTCGGAGATCACCGCGGAATTCATCAGCGCGCCCTGTTCGATCTGCGACGCGACACCGATCCAGATCGTCGGCTTGAACTGGAACACCGCCTTCTGGCCCGGCGCGACGGAGGTCTTGCGCGCGAGCGCGTTGCCGTCCTTGTAGATCGTCGCGTTGATCGCACCGGCCGGCAGGTCGTTGCGCACCTGCACCTCGGAGCTCGCGCCCGGGTCGCCGCCGAGCTGCAGCACGTCGCCCGAGCTGGAGCGCACGACCTGGAACACCTGGCCGTTCGCCGCGACCTGCTGCGGCATGTAGTTGCCCCAGCTGTCGCTCGCGCTCACGCTCATCGTCATCGGGAACTTGAACGGATGGTTGTCGCCCTGGCCGCAATTGCGGATCACCTTCCACGCGATCGCGAGTTCGTCGAAGTCGGTCGCCACGTTCTTCTGGAAGATCACGACGCTCGAGTTGTTGGCGTCGTTCGAGCGGTTGATCAGGTTCAGTTGGATATCCACGTCGTTGCTCCTTGAGTTTGAAAAAACGGCAGTCGGTCTGCCGCACACCTTTCCCGCCGGCCCGGCCGCGAAGCCGTGCCGTCAAGCCGGTTCAAGCCGTGTCGGGCGGCACTACGCGCGCACGATGTGTTCGAGCGCGAACGCGAACGGCTGCGCGTCGGTGCCGGTGCCGCCGCCCGTCATCACGATGTCGGCCGCGGCTACGCCCGCCAGCGGCAGCATCGTGTTCGCGCTCGACATCACCGCCGCGTGCAGTGCGCGGCTTTCCTGTATCTGCGACGCCACGCCGATCCACAGCGTCGGCGTGAAGCGGAACACCGCCTTCTGCCCGGGCGCGACCGCTTCCTTCACCGCGATCAGCCGGCCCGCGCTGAACGCGTTGACGTTCACGGCGCCGCGCCGCAGCCGATTGACGACTTCGATGTCGCCGCCCGGCGCGTCGGCCGGGTCGGGCACGAGCCGGCCGCGTCCGGTCGGCTGCGCGTCGATCACGAAGCGCACGCCGGCGGGCGCCGTGACGCGCGGCGAGAAGTTGCCGTGCTCGTCGCCGAGCGCGACGTCGATGTCGGTCGAGTAGTCGAACGGATGGAAGCAGTCGTGTCCGCAATAACGGATCACCTTCCACGCGATCGCGAACGTATCCAGATCGGGGATCACGTCGCGCTGGAACAGCACGACCTCGCTGTTGCCGCAGTCGTTCGAGCGGTTCACGAAGCGGAGCTTGATGTTCATGATGCTTGCTCCTCATCCGGCGTGCCGCGTTCGTCGCGCAGCGTGCGGTCGGCCCACTGCGCGAGCGCGGGCGCGACGCCGTTCGCGAGCGACGCGACGTGCAGCGCATGCGCACGCGCCTGCGCCTGCAGGTCGCCGGCGAAGCGCCCGAGCGCCATCGCGGCATCGGCCGGGCCGCGCGTGCGGCCGAGATCGTCGAGGTATTGCGCGGCCGCGTCGGCCATCGCGCCCGCGTGCTGGAGGTGGCTCTGCGTGAAGCGCGTCGCGAGATCCGCGTTCAGGGCCGCCAGCTCCTTGACCGCGGCGGCCGAACTGCCGAGCCCGAACCGTTCGAGCTGGCCGCGCCACAATGCGTCGGTCGCGGCCTGGCATGCATCCGTGTAGCGATGGCCGGCGAGCAGCGCGGTGTGCGCGAACGCGCGCCACGCGGGGCTGGCGGACGTGCCGCCGGTGCCGGTCGTCTGCGCGGCGAGCTTGCCGAACAGCTGGAGCGCGTCGGCGTGCGCGCGTTCCCATTGGGCGATGAACGTGGAGAACATGGCGATTCCTCGTGAAGAAGGAGCGATGACGGCGCGACGGCAGCCGCTACGCGGATTACCGACGCGCGGCGCCGAGGCGCTGCACCATTTGCATCACGGCGGCCATCTGCGGCGCGTCGCGGCGGTAGAAGCCGGGTTGGAGCGGATCGGTGCTCGTATAGCCCCAGAAATCCCAGCAGCCGAGCGGATTGACGGCCGATTTCTCGACCTGCGGATACAGCACGATCAGCCGGTTCGTGTCGGCGATCTCGTTGTAGCCGACGCCGCGAATCATCCGCTCGCCGACGGTCGCGACGTTCTGCACGCAGCCGTGGAACACCACGTGCACCGCGCAGGTCGCGCGTTCGCAATCGGCCGGCACGTACGCGTAGCCCGTATCGCCGAGCGACGCGCGGCGCTGCGGATCGAACGCGCGCTGGTCGAACGCCAGCAGCTTGCCGCCAGCCTGCGCGGCGGGCGCGTTGAGCGGCTTGTCGGGCGTGCCGTAGATCCAGCGCACGATGTCGTGCGCCTGTTGAAAGCCGCAGTTGTCGATATACGGGCTCGCGTTCGCACTGCACGCGTTGTCCTCGGGGCGGTTCGTGATGAACGCATGCCCGGCGTCCGGCGATTGGCGATACTGAAGGTTCGCGGCCGGAACCTGCGCGAGCGTGTAGAAGCGCGCGGTCTGGTCGACGACGCGCGTGAACACCACCGTATCCTTCGCCCCGCTGAACACGTAGATGCGTTGGCCGCGCAGGTTGGCCGGATCGTCGATCTCGTCGCGCTGCGCGAACGTGCGCGCGGCGCGCCATGCGTCGGCCGCGGAGGGCGCGGGGCCGATCGGCTGCATGCACAGCGTGGTCGCGGCCACCGCCGGCGGGATCAGCGCGTTCGCGCCCGCGCAATAGAACGGCCCGCCCGCGACGATGCCCGCGCCGATCAGCCGGCTCGAGAACGCGACGTCGAACTGCGCGGCCATGAAGCCGCCGGACGACAGCCCCGACACCGACGTGCGCTGCAGGTCGGCGCCGTATGCGGGCAACGGATCGGCGGGGGCGGCGAGCGCGGCGTGCGGCGCGAGCGCAGCCAGGGCGACGACGGCAACGGTAACGGTGGCGGTGACGGCGGCGCAAGCGGCGCGCAGCGCGCGGCGCACTACGTGCGAGCGGGTGGTGCGGGGCAGCGTCGTGCGGCCGGGCGAGCGGGTGACGTTCATGCGGGGCTCCTGTCGTGACGAGTGGTGAATGACAAGGGTTGTAACGGTACGGATGCAGCAAGACTTCAGCGACGGTTTCAGCTTACGGGCAGCCGACGCGCTGCGAAATGGCGCGAACGACACGCACGACGACCCGTGACGTTCGGCCGGTGCGGCGTCACGGCGCTCACGACAGAAACAGCGCGCGCTCGGCCCGGCGGCGCTTCGTGAGGCCAGCGAGCGGCTTGCCACCGGCCTTGTTCCAGACGAGGAACTGGTCGGCCGCCCGCGCGCTCGCGCCGGCGTTCAGGTAGCGCAGCAAGGTCGACGAGCGCAGCCGTCCGGCGCCGAGGTTGAAGACGAACGACATCAGCGCATCGAACTGCTGCTGCGTGACCGGCACGCGCAACAGCTTGCGCAGGTTCAGCTCGGCGCCGCGCAGGTCATGCCGCAGCAGCGCCTCCGCTTCGGCCGGCGTCAGCGGGCGCGTGAAGCGCTCGTTCGGCAGGATCAGGTGCCCGTAGCCGATCGTCGGCTTGCCGACCGCGTCGAGATAGCGCGCGAGCCGCAGCCCCTCGAACTGCTTGATCAGCGCGATGCCTTGCTCGCCGGTGCGTTCAGGCTGGTTCGCCATCGTCGTTCTCCTTGCTGCCCGGCCGTGCGCGCGGCACCAGGCGATGCGTGTATTCGTCGATCACGCGCATGATCGCTTCGGGCGGCGGCAGCGCCGCGAACTGCATTTCGATGTCGATGTGCTCGGTGTCGCGCTGCCGCGCACTGCCCGGCGCGGCGTCCTTCTTCTCCGAGCGCGGCGCGAACGTCACGTAGAAGCGGCCGCGCTGGTCGTCGTTGCCCGAGATGCCGCCGGCCGGCAGCGCCTCGGTGAAGTCGCCGCGCACGGTCAGGTGCACGACCATCCGGTCGAGCGCGAGCCCGCGCGGCGTGGCGAGCGCGACGAGCGGCACCGGCATCGTGTGCTCCGCGTCGAGTGCGACCGTGACCTCGCGCGGCGCGAGCAGGCCGTCGTCGCGCAGATCGAAGAACTGGTCGAGCACGGCGGTGTACTGGTGCGCGAGCAACTGGTTCGCGGCGGCGGCCGCGTGCTGCATCCCGCGTGCGATCTCGTCGAGCGCGATGCCGCGCGGCGGCGGGCGTTCGTCGTCGGGCGGGGCGCCGGGCGGCGGCGTGGGCGGCGCGGGTGGCGTAGGCGGCGTCGGCGTAGCGGGTGGTGTCGGCGGAGCGGGCGAGACAGGCGCAGCGGGCGGCAAGCCGCCGGTCGATGCGCCGGCCGCGGCGGCCGGGGCGTCATTTACGCCCGACGCGGCGCCGGCTGGCCAGCCGGCGGCATCGGGCGTCGCGTGGCGCGCCGGATCGACACCTGCCGCCGCCGGCGCTGCGTCGCCCGTGCCGGCGACCGCGTCCGGGCCCGCGCCGGCGACCGCGCCGCTACGGCCTGCCACCGCCCCGGCCGCCGGCGGGACCGGCCCGTCCGGTTCCTGCCGGGCGGTGCCGCCACCCGGACGCGCATCCGCGTCGTCGTGCCCGCCGCCGCCCGCGCGGCGCGACCGTCTGAAGAGCCTGAACATGGCCGGTCCGCGCGCTTACGCGTGCGCCGGCTGCTGGGCGCCCGCATCGGCTCCGGCCGGCGCGGCCGCCTTGCCGCCGGCACCCGACGCATCCCCGACCAGCTTGCCGTCGGTCGGCGTCGCCGGCAGCGGCTTCACGTCCTTCGCGTTGCCTTCGGTGACGACCGGCTTGGTCGCGGCCTCGGTCAGGAAGTCGATCACGCGCATCAGCGCTTCGGGCGGCGACTGGCGCTTCACCTGTGTATGGATCGAGTATTTCGCGCGCGTGTCGGTGCTGCGCGTCTGCTCCGCCTTGTGCGACACGCGCCCGGACACGCTGACGCTGATCGGCCCCCAGCCGAACTTCGCCTGGAATTCGCCGCCGGCTTCGGTCGACGACGACGACTTCTCCGACTGCGTGATCTCCATCTCGAAGTCGATCGTGCCTTCCTCGATCGCGATGATCGGATGGACGATCGCCGCGAGCAGCGGGATGCGCATCGTCTTCTGCACGACGCCTTTCGACACGCCGCTTTCGTCCACCAGCGTCTCGTCGTAGTCGAACTGGACGGCCACGGCCTTGCCTCCCTGGATGCAGACCTGCATCAGGAAATCCGCGTAGCTCTTTGCGGCCTGCGTCTGCGCGCTGATCATCGCCTTTAACGGGCCGGCGATCATTTGGTCCATGGGTAAAGCGTTAATCACCGAGCCAATGAAATTCGCGTCCATGAATAAACTCCTCTTCGTGTTGAAGACAACGGAAATTCGCTGTCGTTATTCACATTAGGAAATTGAAGACGTTTACCAAATATGACGTCCGTCACGTCCGGCGGCCCGGGCCGGCCCGCGGCGGGCATCGATACGCGCGGCGGGGCGCGGCGTGGACGAATTAGGCCATTCGTCACGGAGCGACGGGCCTAGTGCGCGGTGCGTAAAACAGCGGTAAAAAAAACGCCGGGTAGGGAAGCAAAAAATCCTAAACCGAGCATCCCGATTTCGAGGAAACCGCGCAATGAACGTTCTGATGATCGATAGCCCGCCGTTATTCGTCGCGGGCGTGGCGGACGTACTGTGTAAACGCGATGTCGACTGGCATGTGTGGTCGGCCCGCCGTCCCGAGGACGTCTTGCGCTTGCGCGACGCGTTGCTGCCCGGGACGGTCGAGGCGATCACGATCGAATGCGGCGAGCACGCCGCGCGGCCGAGCTGGCCGAGCGTACTGAACGAGACGTTCGCCGGCGCGCCGTGGCTGTGTGTGGTGGCCGCCGTGTGCCGCCGCACGATTGCCGATGCGCTGCTGGCGGGGGCGGCCGGCATCATCGACCGGCACGCGAGCGCGGACGAATTCGCGGATGCGCTCGGCCGCGTCGCGGCCGGCGCGATCTACGTGCCGCCGAACGACGGCGGCGCGACGCAGGCGCCCCCGGGCGGCGTGCCGGCCGGCGACGATCGCGCATTCGAGCGCCTCACGCCGCGCCAGCGCGAGGTGCTGCGGCTGCTGGCCGAAGGCAAGTCGAACAAGCAGATCTGCCGTGTACTGAATGTCGCGGAGGGCACGATCAAGAACCATCTGTACGCGTTGTTCCGCCAGATCGGCGTGAGCAACCGGACGGAGGCGGCGTTGTGGCTCGCGCGCCACGTGCCGTCCGAGCCGGCCGGTTTCACGTTCGCGCCGGCGTGCCATTCGCCCGGTTGATGCGTGAGACGGGCGCACCGATCGGGCCGGCACGCGAGCGTGCCGCGGGCGAAGGCGGGTTTCGCGCTGCGGCGGCAACGGTGCGCCCGCGCCGCGTCGCGCTACTGCCGGGGCGCGTCGGGCGGAAGCGGATCGTCCGCGGCCGACGGCGCGGGGTGGGCCGCGAGCATCGCGCGCGTGAATTCGGCGAGGCGCGCGCGGACGGCCTCGGCGGATGCCGCGCCGTCGAGCGACTGCTGCAGATCGAGCAGGTTGGCCGCCAGTTCGCCCTGCCACTGCGCGCGTTCGCTGGCGGCGCGCGCGCGATTCGCGGCGAGCGCCGCGCCGACGTCGGTCGAGCGGTCGCCCTGCACCAGCGTCTCGAGCGTCTCGACGAGCCTTTGCAGCACGCGATGCACGGCCGTCGCCGAGAAGCCGCCGAGCATCGCGAGCGCCGGCCGCCCGAAGTTGTGCATGCTGCCCTGCGCGAACAGCTGGGCCGGCAGCATCTGGACGATGATCAGGCCGGCGATCACGCCGAGAATCAGCCGCGCGCCATACGATGCGTCGTATTTCGGATCGTAGGTCGAGGCGGCGACGTAGTGGTGCGCCTGGAACAGCGTCGCGAACGACGCGCCGAGCCCCGCGCAGCACAGCAGGAAGGTGGTGTTCCACAGCAGCTGCACGCCGTTGGATTGCAGGAAGCCGCGCTCGATGTTCTCGCCCGACACATGCGGCGACAGGCTCGTCAGCACGACCGCGAGCAGGAAACCGAGCGCCGACCCGGTCAGCAGCCGGATCAGCGGCACCGGGCCGAGCCACGCGAACGGGTGCGCCTGGCGCCGGTGCATGTCGAGCAGCGTGACGGCCTGTGGCGTCGCGGGCGCGACGAGCGTCGCGAGCTTGCGGTGGATCGCCGCGAGCGCGTGCTGCTGCGCGGGCGCCAGCGGCGTGGTGGTCGACGCGCCCGGCGCCGGGTTGGCCGCCGGGTTGGACGAAGCGGCGGCCGCGATCAGCGCCGCGAGCCGCGCGACGAGTTCGGGCTCGATCGGCAGCCCGTGATGGAGCGCATAACGCGCCATCGCCTCGCATTCGTCGCACAGCTGCGCGGCGAGATCGTCCGGCGCGCGTGGCGGCTCCGGCAGCGCCGGCCGCGCGCGCCAGCGCCCGAAGCGGGGGGCGCCCATGTCACGGTGCGCCGTCCGCGTCCGGCACGTCCACGTCGAACGCGTGGATTGCGACGCGTTCGCGTTCCGCGCTCGACAGGTGGCGCACGCACGGCGCTTCGGCGACCCGCTGCCAGTGCGTCTGCGTGCGGTCGACCGCGAACACGACGACTTCCTTGTGGCGGCGGCCGTCGTTGTGCGCGATGTATTGCAGCGAGTCGGGCACGTCGAACGCGTCATCGGTCGGATTCACGCCGTACGACAGCACGAAGTCGAGCACGAGCGCGCCGTCGTCGAGATGCGGCGGCTTGACGTCGTTGCCGGGATACTCGCGCCATTCGAGGAAGTCGAGGCAGATGTCGATGCCGAACGGCGGCGCTTCGCCGAGCCGATTGTCGAAGCTGTCCGACAGGCGCGGGCCCTGATACGGCGACGACGGCGGCGCGTCGGCCGTCGCGCTTTGCGGCGACACGTCGCTCGTCTTCAGCACCTCGACCAGCGTGCCGTCGCCGAGCTGGAACGTGTGGGCGAGCGGCGTCTCGAGCGCATCGACCGAGTCGCCGTAGTCGATCCACGACGTATGCCGCTTCGGCCAGATCGCCGCGCGGCGCGTTCCGTCGTCGTCGCCGTCACCATCGCCCCCTTCGCCGCGCGCGAGCGGCGGCAGGAAATTGGTCGTCGCGAACGTGAAATTCAGCGACACGTACGGCCCGACGAACGCGCCGTCATCGGGCACGTCGGCCGCCGTCTCGTGCTTGACGAGCATCGCGACGGTACCGGGCAGGAACACGATCGGCCCGTACTGATCCACCGGAAAGCGATCGGCGACCGCGCCGATCGCGCGCCGCACGGGATCGAGCTGCAAGTCGACGATCGCATGGAGTTCGTCGACGTCGTTCAGCGCGTCCCAGGGCACGTTCCAGTAGAACTCGGGCGCGGTGACGAACGTGACGCGGCGTGCATCGTCGTCTTTCGCGTCGCGCCGCACGGCTTCGAACGCGCTCGACAGCGCACCGTTCAGGTGATTGAACAAGATCCCCTGCACGCGCGCTGCATACGCATCGAGCGCTTCGTCGGGCGCACGCAGGGGTTTGCAGTCGCATGAATAGCGCACGGAAACGATTCGGACTGGCTGTTTCATGATGGCTTCCTCTTCCTTGATGGTGGCGGCGCGGCGCTTCAGGCCGCACCGCCGCGGCTTCAAACGGACGTGATGTCGGTGATCCAGAACCACGGGTTCGCGTACGGCCCGTCGATGACCTTGGCGACGGTCTGTCCGGGCCCCGGATCGAGCGTGCCGGGCACCCAGGCTTCGTAGTGGATCGGTGAGAAGTACAGGCGGCCGAACACGTAGTCGAACGCGATGCGTGCGCGATTGCCGCCGCGGAACAGCGCATTCGTGCCGGCCGTGTATTCGACGTAGCCGGTCGTTTGCGCGCCGCCGCCGCGACCGTTCGAATTCGCCTTGAACGTGGCCGCATAGCGTTCGTACAGCTTCGCGCGCTCGGTGAGCCCGGCGAAGGGGTCCGTCGCCGTGCCGTAGATGAGGGTCGGCAGGTAGCGCGGCACGTTCTGGTGGATCTGCCGCATCGCGCCGAGCACGTCGCCGCCGATGTGGCGCCCGGGCGTGCCGCGATCGACGACGCGCGCAGACGTGGCGATTTCGGACATCAGCGCCCGCAACTCGGGCGGCGCGTCGAGCCGCGCGAACGGAATCACGTACATCGGCAGTGCGCAGCCGGTCTGCTGCTTGCCCGCGCGTGGCGTATCGCCGGCATTCGCGATCAGGCCCAGTACGAACGTTTCCCAGCGCAGCGACGCGTTGAAGTCGAGTCCAGACATGAGTGGCTCCTTCGCCGGCATCAGGCCGGCTCGCCGAGCGGGAAACCCTTCGCCGCCCAGTTGTTGAAGCAGGCCGTGCGATCGTCGTTCGGCGCGTAGGTCGCGAGCGTGCCGTCGAGCAGGCCGGCGATCGCATGCTCGGTGCGCGCGAAGCGCAGCGCCTCGGACAACGCGATCACGAGCCGTGTGAGATCGGGCTTGAACGGTGCGGGCTTCGATGCGTCCGCCGGCTTGAGTTTCGACAGCGTCCACACGGCCTGATGGAGGTTGCTCGGATTGATCGTCGGCAATGGATCGGTCGCGTAGCCGAGCCAGCCGTACGAACCGTCGCCGCCGAGCGCTGCCGCGCCGGCCGGCGTGCCGCCCGGAAACGGCCGGATGTCGAATACGAAGGTGCCGCCCTGGCTGACGAAGCCGAGCGTGTACAGCGACGCGTCGACGGCGGGGCCGTTCTTCGCGGCTTGCCACGCGAGGTTCAACAACAGCGACACGCGCGGCGCGCCGGTGTCGTCGCCGATCACGACGTCGACGGCTTGCCGCGTCGCGCGCGTGCCGTTCTGGCGGATCGCGTCGCGCAGCGCCGTGAGGTCGTCCTGGTAGTCACGGCCGGTGGTGAGTCGAAGTTGCACGATGTTCGCTCCTGCAGATAACCCGGCGTTGCTCGGCCGTCGAGACGGCGCGCGGGTCGAAGCGAATGCGCTGCCGTGCGGCCACTGTGCGTGGTGCGCGGCGGGCGAACAATGCGGCAGAAGTCATTGGCCGGGGTGTGACCGAACACCCGGGAAGCGGGTGTCGGAGTCGGTCGGCGCAGGTGGCGAAGGGGAGAAGGTTCGAAGGTGCGAAGGGGCGAGGCGACCGCGTGTGGAAGATCGGCGACTTCGGCGGCGTGCTTCATGTGTTGCCGGGCGGCATGAGCGCCGCGCGCCGAAAAGCACAACGGCCAGATTTGCCGGTAGCGGCAAACCTGGCCGTTGGCGTGACTGCCGCCGAACGCGTGTTACTCGAACGTTTCGAGCGCGAGCAGTTCGTCGATCGTCTGCCGGCGGCGGATCAGCCGCGGCGTGCCGCGATCGACGAGCACCTCCGGCGCGAGCGGCCGGCTGTTGTAGTTCGAGGACATCGACGCGCCGTAGGCGCCCGCATCGTGCAGGAACAGCAGGTCACCGATCTGCGGCTGCGCGAGCTTGCGGTGCGTGACCACGCCGCCCGCGTCCTGCGTGAACACGTCGCCGGACTCGCACAGCGGCCCCGCGATCGCGATGTCGACGAGCGGCCGGCCGGCCGGCAGCGCGCCGTCCTGCGTGTGGACGGACACCGCGTGGTAGCTACCGTACATCGACGGACGCATCAGGTCGTTGAAGCCCGCGTCGATCAGCACGAAGTCGTGCTTCGGACGGCGGTTCACGGCCTGCACTTCGGTGACGAGCGTGCCGGCCTCGGCGACGAGGAAGCGGCCCGGTTCGATCTCGATGCGCACCGCGTGGCCGAGATGCCGTTCGATCCGCTTGCGCGCGGCATCCCACTGGCTGAAGTAGTGACCGACGTCGACGCGCGGCTCGCCGTCGCGATACGGAATCGACAGCCCGCCGCCGGCGGAGATCGCTTCGATGTCGTGGCCGAGCGACGTGACGAGGTCGACCATCGCATCGCACACCTGCGACAGGTGGCCGTAGTCGACGCCCGAGCCGATATGCATGTGGATGCCGACCAGCTTGAGCCCGTACTGGCGCACGATCTCGATCGCGCGCGGCACGTCGTCGATCCAGATCCCGTGCTTGCTCTGCGGGCCGCCGGTGTTGGTCTTGTTGCTGTGGCCGTGGCCGAAGCCGGGATTCACGCGCAGCCACACGCGATGGCCGGGCGCATGCTCGCCGACGCGCGCGAGCATGTCGAGCGAGCCGGCGTTCACGGTCACGCCGTGCTTCAGCACGGCCGCGAGCGTCGGACGGTCGATCAGGTCGGCCGTGAACACGACGCCTTCCGGCTCGCCCGCCGGACTGAACCCGGCCGCGAGGCTGCGCTCGATCTCGCCGAGCGACACGGCGTCGACGCACGCGCCTTCCTCGCGCATCAGCTTCAGGATATGCAGGTTCGAGTTCGCCTTCTGCGCATAGCGGATCACGTCGAACTGGCGCAGTTGGGCGATGCGGTCGCGGATGACGTCGGCGTCGTACACCCACAGCGGGGTGCCGTATTGCTGCGCGAGCGTCGCGAGCTGGCGGGAATCGAGGGACATGGCGGATGAATCGGATCGAATGAACGGACAGCTTGAATGATGCGCCTGAATGTCTATACAGTAAAATGCCTGTTTGTCGACATTCGATTCATTTTTGATATAGGCGGCCATGCTCACACACCGGCACATCGAGGTCTTCCGCGCGCTGATGGTCACCGGCAGCACGACGCGCGCGGCCGAGATGCTCTATACGTCGCAGCCCACGATCAGCCGCGAGCTCGCGCGGATGGAGCAGGTGGTCGGCTTCGCGCTGTTCGAGCGCTCGCACGGCCGGTTGCGGCCGACGATGGCCGCGCTCACGCTGTTCGACGACGTGCGGCTCGCGTATGTGGGGCTCGAGCGCGTCGCGGCGACGGCCGCGCGGCTGCGCGAGTTTCGCGACGGCCAGTTGTCGGTGATCGCGCTGCCGGCGTTTTCGCACGCGATCCTGCCCGGCGCATGCCGGCGTTTTCACGACGCGCATGCGGGCGTCAGCGTGTCGGTCGCGACACAGGAGTCGCCGGTGCTCGAGGAGTGGCTGACCGCGCAGCGCTACGATCTCGGGCTGACCGAGCACGACGTCGCGCCGGCCGGCACCGTGCTCACGCCGCTGCTCGAAGTCGACGAGGTGTGCGTGCTGCCGGACGGCCATCCGCTGCTCGCGCAGCGCGCGATCGATCTCGCGGATCTCGCCGATCGCCCGTTCGTGAGCCTGTCGCTGAACGACCCGTACCGGATCCTGATCGACGAGGCGTTCGCGCAGCTCGGTGTCGCGCCGCGTTCGGTGGTCGAGACGCCGTCGGCCGTGTCGGTGTGCGCGTTCGTGCGGCAGGGGCTGGGCGCCGCGATCGTCAATCCGCTGACCGCGCTCGATTTCGTCGGGCGCGACCTGCACGTGCGGCCGCTCACGCGCTCGTTTCCCTACCGCGTCAGCGTGATCGTGCCCGAGCACCGGCCGAAGAGCCTGCTCGTCGACGCATTCGCCGAAGCGCTGCGTGGCGAAGCGCAGGCGATTCGCGAGCGGCTCGCCGCGCTGCCCGGCTGACGACGGCCGTATGATGGGCGTTTCGCTGCGCGCAGCCTGCTTCTCTTCGTCATCTTCACGGAAACGGAACCCGTCATGACCGACGCTTCATCTTCCCCCGGACAACCGACGCTCACCGGCGAGCGCATCGCGCTGCGGCCGCTCGAAGCATCCGACCGGCAGGCTTTGCTCGATGCGGCGGCGGACGGCGAGCTGTGGAACCTGAAGGTCACGGTCGTGCCGGGCGAGGAGACGGTCGACGCCTATCTCGACACGGCGCTGCAAGGCCGCGCGGCCGGCACCGTGATGCCGTTCGTGATCGTCGAGCGTGCGTCGGGCCGCGTGATCGGCAGCACGCGTTTCTGGAAGATCGACCGCAAGAACCGCAAGCTCGAGATCGGTCATACGTGGCTGAGCGCATCGGCGCAGCGCACGCGCGCGAATACCGAAGCGAAATGGCTGCTGCTCGCGTATGCGTTCGACACGCTGCACTGTGTGCGCGTGCAGTTCACGACCGACGAGCTGAACGAGAAGTCACGCGCGGCGATTCTGCGGCTCGGTGCGAAGCAGGAAGGGATCGTGCGTCACGAGCGGATCATGCCCGATGGCCGCAAGCGCAATTCGGTGCGCTTCAGCATCATCGACGACGAATGGCCGGAGGTGAGCGAGCGGTTGCGGGCGAAGCTCGCGACCTGACGCGAGGCGGGTGCCGCGTGCGTCGCGCCGCCGCAAAGGGGGCGGCGACGCGACGACGGGGGAAGCGGCGTGCCGCGCGCGGTGCGCGGCGGGGCAGCGCGTTACTGCGCCGATGCGAGGTGATGACGCTGCGCGAGCTTCTGCGCGGCCGCGTAGTGCGCCTGCAGGATCGGCAGCGCCTGGCGCGCGACTTCCTTCAGCTTCGTGTCGCGGCCCGACGCGATTTCGGCCTGGAATGCCGAGATCGTCTTCTGCTGACCGGCGAGCGCGACCTGCTCGATATACGCCTTGTCGAATTCCGCGCCGCGCAGGGTCTTGATGCTGTCCAGCACGGCCGTGTCGGGATCGTTGGCCGGCACGTCGATGCCGCGCGGGCTGGCCGCGCGCATCGCCTGGATGATCTTCTCATCGTCGGTCGACACGCGTTGCGCGAACGCCTTCACCTGGCTGTCCGACGTGCGCGAATCGGCGATGCGTGCGGCGTCGTGCTGGGTCGACACGGTTTTCGTGCCGTCGTTGATGAAGGCCTGGTCGGCTTCGTGGATGCGCGTCTGCGTGGCGGCTGCCGGTGCGGACGGCGCCGGTTGCGCGGTTTGCGCGGTCGCCGTCACGGCGACGAGAAGCAGGCCAGCGGCAGACAATGCAAGGCGCGAGACTTGGGGAAAGCGGTTCATGGGACCTCCTTTCGATCGGGGCTCTGATTAACGGGCGGATCGCGTGATCCGCAGCTGTGCGAGAGACCGGGCGCGCCCGGGCCGGATTCGATGGCCGCTCTGCCGCGGCGGCGTTCGAAGTGTTTCCCGGCCCGACTGATTCTAGGAGAGCGCTCAGGTAGCAGGTGCAACCGCGCTGTGGTTTGTGTAACGGTTGGTAAGACGAAACGATGGATGCGCGCGCGGCCAGGTAGGGCGTACCTGTTACGTGCATCGTGGCGGCAATTTTTGCGTGCGCAGCGTGCATTCGATCGCTGCAATGCGCGCGCATGTCATCGACGTTTCATCGTTTCGCGGGCGGGTTGTTTCGCGATTCGTCGAATCGAGCGCGCGATTCGTACGGCGTCCTCACACGCGATCGAGCAATGCGTCGAGACGCGGCAGCAACGGCGTCGCGCAATGCGCCTGCAGCGCGTCGGGCGCCGTGTAACCCCATGCGACACCTTGGAATGCGATACGCGCGCGGCGCGCCGCTTCGGCATCGCGGATCTCGTCGCCGACATACAGCACGTCGTCGGGCTGCATGCCCGCTTCGCGCACGAGCGCGCGCAGCCGGCGCGCCTTGCCGAACAGCGGAATGCCGCACGCGAACGTGTCGACGCAACGGCTCGCGTGCGGGCCGAGCCGGTCGCGCACGATGTCCTCGGTGTTCGACGTCGCGATCGCGATGCGGATGCCGCGTGCGGCGAGCGCGTCGAAGGTCGCGTCGACGCCGGGGAACAGCTTTACGTGCGCGATGCGCGGCCGCATCAGCCGGCGCATGTCGAGCGTCACACGCGGCACTTTCCACATCGGCACCTCGAGCGCGCGGATGATCTCGCGCGCCGACATGCCGCGCAGCGCGGGGCGCAGCTCGGGCGTCGCGTCGCGAAAGCCGTGCAGGCGCGATGCCTCCGTGAGCGCCGCGAGAAAGCAGTCGAGCGAATCGGCGAGGGTGCCGTCGAAGTCGAACGCGATGAGTCGATAAGGCATGAAGCGATGCCGCGAGTTGATCGAGCCGGTGACGATATCACCGAATCGAGCCGCGTGGCCCGTGCGAGCGGTTGGGGCCGTAGCGAAGCGGGAGCGTTGGACAGCTTCCTTGCATCGACCGGAATGCCTCCCGCGAAACGCGGTGCATGACATAACGGGCATGAAAGCCCGGTATGCTGTCGACGCTATCGTTTCCCCCGTTTCCTTCGTCTGGACTTCCCTGAAATGAAAATCGCCCGTGCCCGTTCTGCGATGTGGATGCTCGGTGTGTTCGTCGCGTTGACGTCCGTGACGCCCGCGGCCGCCGCCGCGGAGAAGCGCTGCGGATGGCTCGAGAATCCGACGCCGGCCAACTGGTGGCTCGTCGACAAGGACAACAGCTGGACGCTGTCGACCCAGGGCAGCCCGCCGGTGCCGGGCCTCGACGAGATGCCGGACATGTCGACGCGCGGCTGGGTCGTCACCAATGCGGGGATGCACGGTTACGGCTGCGCGTGCCTCGACCTGGAAATCGACCCGCGCACCCGCGAGGTGACGCGGATCGTGGCGGCCCGGCCGCTGCCGCTGAAGCGGTGCAAGGCCGATCGGGCGTTGCCGGCGCCTTGAAGAGGCGGGGACGGCGGCGGGATTGGTGCTACGCGTAGTGGTAGCGGCAGGACACTATGCTGATTTGAAGATCGTCCGCTTCGTAGACGAGGCGGTTCGTATCGTCGATGCGGCGGGACCAGAACCCGGACAGATTGGCCTTCAGCGGTTCGGGTTTGCCGATGCCTTCAAACGGCGTCCGTTGGGCTTCGCGAATGAGCTGGTTGATGCGCTTGAGCGTCTTGCGGTCTTGCCCTTGCCAATAAACGCAGTCGTCCCACGCGTCGGAAGTAAAGAGCACGCGGCGTACGCTCATTCATCGTCCCCCGCCAGCTTGTGCTCTTTCGTCTTGCCCTTGCGCAGTTGCGCGATCGAGCGTTCGAGGTGGGCAACGTTGGCCGGTGAGCGGAGCAGATGAACCGTCTCCATCAGGCTGTCATAGTATTCCTGCGACATGATGACCGCGTTCGGCGCATCGCGACGCGTGATGAGCGTCACGTCCGCGTCGTCGACGACCTGGTCGATGACCGTCTTCAGATTGCCGCGGGCATCCGAAAAGTGAATCGTGCGCATGATTCGCCTCACTTGTACTTTTAACCGTACAAGTATAGCATGGGCGTCCATTGTACGGAATGTTGTACATGTCGAGGCGGCATCGCTTGTCGCCCACCCCGCACCGCGCTATCGTTGCTGCTCCCCCCAGCCGACCGGAGAGCCGACGTGCCCGCAGCCACCCCCGCCCCGCTGAGATTTTCCACCGACAAGCGCGAGCTCGACATCGACGCGATTTTCGATTTCCTGCACCGCGATGCGTACTGGTCGCAGGGCATTCCGCGCGACGTCGTCGAGCGCGCGATCGACGGCTCGCTGTGCTTCGGCGCGTATGTGGGCGACCGGCTCGTCGGATTCGCGCGGCTCGTGACCGACCACGCGACGTTCGCCTACCTGTGCGACGTATTCGTCTTGCCGGCCGAGCGCGGCAACGGCTATGGCCGCGCGCTGATCGACCACGTATTCGCGCAGCCGATGGTGCAGGGCCTGCGCCGCATCATGCTCGTGACGACCGACGCGCACGAACTGTACCGGCCGGTCGGTTTCGGGCCGTCCGCGAATCCCGAACGGCTGATGGAAATCCGCCGCCCCGATATCTACGCGAAACGCTGACGCGCGGCGAGCGCATACAATACGCGCTTTCGTTTTTGCCGAAGGGAAGCAGATCATGACCGAACAGGAAGCCGAACAACTCGCCACGCATCGGCACTACAAGGGCGGGCTGTATCGCTACATTGGCGTCGCCCGTCATTCCGAAACCGAGGAGTCGGTGGTCGTGTACGAGCATCTGTGGCCGCATGCGCGCGGCTTGTGGGTGCGGCCGGAAGCGATGTTCAACGAGAACCTGCCGGACGGCACGCCGCGTTTTCGCAAGCTGCGCGACTGAACTGAGCACGCCCGCCGACCGCACGACGAGCGGTGCCGGCGCCCGGCCTAGCCGGCGGCGCCCGGCGTGTCGCGCGGCGCGGACTCCCGGTGCATCGCCAGCGCGAAGAAGCGCCGGATTTCGTCCATCAACTCCGCACGCGCAGATGCGAAATCGAAGGCGCGCCGGTTGTCGTGCGCGAAGCGCCGGCGCCACTCGTCCGCCGCATGCCGTGCTTCGCGTGCGCGCAGGTCGTCGAGTTCGGGCGTGCGCAGTGCGTGGTCGGCAATCAGCGTCACGCCGTCGCGGCTGACTTCCAGCAGGCCACCCGCGACGAGCAGCCGGCGGTGTTCGCCGCCCGGTGCGGCAACGAGCGTCACGACGCCGGGCCGCAGCCGCGTGAGCAGCGGCGCGTGATGCGGGTAGATGCCCAGCTCGCCGCTTTCCCCGGGCACGACGACGAAATGTGCGTCGCCCGAATACAGCACGTCTTCCACGCTGAGGATGTCGAGCTTCATCGACGTCGGCATGCGTGCCTCCTTCAGACCGCCGCCGCGCCGGCGACGATCTCGCACAGCTCGGTGGTGATCTGCGCCTGGCGCGTCTTCTGGTACAGGTGCCGCAGCTCGCGCAGCACGCGATCGGCGTTCTCCGTCGCGGTCTGCATGCTGAACATCCGCGCGCACTGCTCGCACGCGTAATTCTCGACGACGGCCTGGTAGAGCGTCGCCTCGACGTAGCGCAGCAGCAAGGTATCCACGGCCGGTTTCGGCGCGGGCTCGTACAGATAGTCGGATGTCGCGGTGTCGCCGGGCGGCGTGCCGGTGTCGAGGCCGGTGAGCGGCAGCACCGCGTCGATGCGCGGCGAATACGCGAGCGGGCTCGTCAACCGGTTGTACGCGATATGCAGTTCGTCCAGTTCGCCGTTGACGAATGCGGTGAGCGGCACGAGCAGCGCGCCGAGCAGCTGCTCGAAGTGCGGCGCGGCGGCGAGGCCGCTCGCGCGGGCGGTGATGGTCGCGCCATGGCGCATCAGCGGCGCAATGCCGCGTGCGCCGATCACGCTGAGTTCGCACGCGACGCCGGCGCGGTTCCAGCGTTCGAGCGCATCCACGCATTCGACCAGCAGCCGCGTATTGAGCGGGCCGCACAGCCCGCGATCGGTGCTGACGACGATCAGGCCGACGCGGCGCACGGGCGTGCGTCTCGCCATCAGCGCGGAGACGTGGCCGGACCGGTCGCGCAGCACGCGCTCGGCCATCTCCCGGATGCGCGCCGCATAGGGCCGGAAATCGCGCGCCCGCCGCTGCGCGCCCGCCATCTTGGTGCGAGCCATCATTTCCATCGCCTTCGTGATCTTGCGCGTGGACGAGGTACTGCTGATCTTCGAGCGGATTTCGCGGATGTGCATGTGAGGCGGGGAGGCAGGTCGCCCGGTGTCGCCGGTGCGCTGTGGCGACGCGATGTCGGCCGCGAGTGCGGCAGCGAGGTCGGCGGATATCGCGCCGCGGCCATCGAACTGTCATCGCGCGATTTCATGCTATCGGGATTTCACCTGAAACGATTGACGACGATCAAGCGATCGCTTCCGGTTACGGACCAGAATGGTTTCGTCGATCGTCGCACCGGGCGTTCGATGACCGATTGCCGTCCGCATCGGAAGATCGTTGCGAACGCATCGAAAGACGCAAACGTCACGCATACGTCACGGCCGCGCGCGTGACGTGCGATTCGCCGCGGGTGCAGCGCGGACGATCGTCGCGCAGCGCGCGTACGGCTTTTTCCCTTCATGTTCCCAGTAGCCAGGAATTCGATGAATTCAGTGAATTCGAGCGATACCGATACCGTCCCGCCTTCCGCGACGTCCGCCAGCGCGCCGGCGTTGCCGATCTTCTGGCCGATGGCCGCCGCCGCCGCGATGGTCCGGCTCGGCTCGGCACTCACCGCGCGCAACCTGCGTTTCGTCGCGGAAGAGGAGAAACTGCATTGCGAACCGCATCCGGCGCTGGCGTCGCCGAACCGCGCGCTGCTGGAACTGCGCACGATGACGTTCCGCGATTATTCGGTCGCGCCGGCGCACGGGCTGCCGACGATCGTCGAAGCGCCGTATGCGGGACACCGGGCGATGATCGCCGACTATCAGCCGGGGCAGAGCCTGATGCAGACGCTGCGCGAGCACGGCGTGACGCGCGTGTACCTGACCGACTGGCGCTCGGCGACCGAAGACATGCGGGACCTCGAGATCGACCAGTACCTGGCCGAGCTGAACGTCTGCGTCGACGAACTCGGCGGGCGCGTGAATCTCGTCGGTCTGTGCCAGGGCGGGTGGATGTCCGCGATGTATGCGGCGCGCTTTCCGCACAAGGTCGCGAGCCTCGTGCTCGCGGGCGCGCCGATCGACACGGATGCGGGCGACGGTCCGATCAAGCAGATGGCGCACACCTATCCGACGTCGTTCTACGAGGAACTGGTGACGATGGGCGGCGGCCTGATGCGCGGGCGCTTCATGCTGCGCGGCTGGAAGAACATGCATCCCGACCAGCACTATCTCGCCGAGCACGTCGACCTGTACGAACACCTCGACGATGCGGACTACCTGCGCAAGCGCGAAGCATTCGCGAACTGGTACGAAAGTCCGATCGACCTGCCGGGGCGCTGGTATCTGCAGGCGATCGTGCAGATCTTCAAGGAGAACCGGCTCGCGAAGGGCACGTTCGTCGCGCTCGGGCGGATGCTCGACCTGAAGGCGATCACGTGCCCCGTTTATCTGCTTGCCGGCGCGGCCGACGACATCACGACGCAGGAGCAGGTGTTCGCCGCGCAGGACCTGGTGGGGACGCCCGCCTCGCAGGTGACGCGCCAACTCGTGCCGGGCGGACATATCGGGCTGTTCATGGGATCGCGCACGCTGAAGGACGTGTGGCCGGGCATTGCCCGCTGGATTGCCGCGAAGCGGTAGCGGTTGCAGCGGAGGCCCACCGCGCGGTGGGCATGCGCGGCGGCGACTCGATGCGTCGGCGCGTCGATGGGTCGATGCGGCAGTGCGTCGATACGGCAACGGTGCCGGCGCGCATGCATGCGGCGGGCGAGCGGTCGCGCCGCCGCGGCAGATCAGCCGCCGAGCAGTGCGTCCGCGAGCGCTGTCGGCGCGTGCCCGACCGTGACTTCCGGCGTGCCATGCCACGCCGCCAGCCGTTTCACGGCCTTCGCGACGTCGGCCGCGAGCCCCGTACCGAACCGCACGCCCGGCTCGACATGCACCGTCTTCAACTCGAACGTGCCGAGCGCGCGATGCGCTTTCGCGTCGACGCGCCCGATCAGCCGGCCGCGATGCAGCACCGGCAGGCAGAAATAGCCGTAGCGCCGCTTGTGCGCGGGCGTATAGCACTCGATCGTGTAGTCGAACCCGAACAGCGTCGAGGCGCGCCGCCGGTCCCATACCACCGGATCGAACGGCGACAGCAGCGTCGTGACCGTCGAGCGCAGCGTGTCGGCCGCGGCGGCCGGCAGCAGCGCGTCGAGCGAGCGATGCACGTAGGCCGGCTCCTTCCAGTCGGCGACCTCCACCGGGATCAGCTCGCCCGCGTCCGCGAGCCGCTCGAGTTCCGCGCGGTACGAACGGCGCGGCAGCCGGTAGTAATCGGCCACCCAGTCCGCGCGCACGATCCCGAGTGCGCGACACGTGTAGTCGAGCAGCGAGGGCAGCACCGCGTCGCGCGGCGGCAGGTCGCGCGCATCGTCCCAGTCGGGCAGCACGCGTTCGCGCACGTCGTAGATGCGCTGGAAATTGCGGCGCTCGGACACCATCAGGTGGCCGGTCGTGAACAGCACTTCCAGGTGTTTTTTCTCGGGCTTGCGGTCCCACCAGCCGTTGCCTTTCACCCCGTCTTCCCGGATGAAATCGGCGGACCGCACGGGGCCTTCGTCGCGTATGCGCGCGAGCAGCCGCTCGATCTCGGCGCGGTTCTGCGCGTGCCAGTCGGCCGCGTATTTCCAGCCCATCCCCGACGGATCGAGCATCTTGTAGCGCATCAGCCCGAATTGCTCGACCGGCAGGAAGCACGCTTCGTGCGACCAGTATTCGAACAGGCGCGCCTCGGCGAGATGCTCGTCGAGCCACTGCGGGGCGAAGTCGCCGAGACGGCTGAACAGCACGAGATACGGACTGCGCGCGACGACATGAATCGTATCGATCTGTAACTGCGCCATCCGGCGGATCGTGTCGAGCACGTCGGCCTTGGTGGCCTTGCGGCGGGGCGGGGTCAGCAGGCCCTGCGCGGCGAGATGCAGCGCGCGGGCGGCGGCGAGCGAAAGCGTGAGCATCGGAGCGGCGGCTGAAGGTGGCGGTCGGGCACCACTTTAGCGCGAAAGCGGCGCACGTGTGCGACGCTTTCGCGCGACACGTCTGACAATGCTTGACAGATGCGCGGCGCGACTTTCCCTATAGTGCAGTCATGGCGCGACGAAATGTGCGCGCAACGATTCGGCTTCCGACGCACATATGTCCATGGCACGCAGGAAGCAGATCCGGGATTCTCAACCCCCAACGAGAGACCCGGAGCCCTGAGCGGACATCCATGCGGCTGTGCACCGGCCCCGTGTGGATGTCCGCTGATTTTTTTGTTGTTTCGCTTTTCCGCCGCCAGCCTTTTCCCGCCAGCCAGCCCGTTCATTGCCGCTTGCCGCGCGCGACCTCGTCGCCGGCGCCGGGCGGCAGCCGCCGCGTGATCGGAATCGATGCGAACGAACACAGCCCGACCACGACGAACGCGGGCCAGAAATCCGACCACACCATCGTCTGATGCCCCTGCAGCCAGTGCGACAGGTGCAGCACGAGGCCGGCGACCGTCACGCCGAGCCCGAGCGACATCTGCTGCACGACACTGCCGAGGCTCGTCGCGCGGCCTGCATCGGCCTGCGAAATATCCGCGTAGATCATCGAATTCAGGCTCGTGAACTGCAGCGCGGGGAAGATCCCGCCGACCAGCACGATCATCCAGATCGCCCAGGTCGCCATGCCCGGATGGAACACGCCGTAGGCGGCGATCGCGAGCCCGGCGAACGCGGCGTTGTAGATCAGCACCGTGCGAAAGCCGAAGCGGCGCAACGTATGGGTGGCCGTCGAGCGGCTCACCGCGCCGCCGAGTGCCGATGCGCAGGTGATCAGCCCGGAGTGGAACGCGCTCATGCCGAGGCCTTCCTGCAGCGCGAGCGGCAGCAGGAACGGCACGGCGCCGAGGCCGATGCGGAACAGCGACCCGCCGACCACGCTCGCGTGGTAAGTCGGGATCTTCAGGAAACTGAGGTCGAGCACGGGGCGCGCCTTGCGGCGCGCGTACGGCACGTAGAGCGCGAGCATCGCCGCGCCGGCTGCGCACATCAGGAGCGCGTTGCCGCGCGACGTGAGCGCGCCGTCGATCAGCGTGAGCCCCATCAGCAGCAGCGCGGCGCCGCTCGCCGACAGCAGGAAGCCGAACCAGTCGAGCGGGCCGGGATCGGCCTCGTGCGTGTTCGCGATGTGCTTGCTCGCGAGGTAGATCCCGTAGATGCCGATCGGCACGTTGATGAAGAAGATCATCCGCCAGTGCAGGTAGGTCGTGATGAAGCCGCCGACGAGCGGCCCGACCGTCGGCCCGAACAGCGCGGGAATCGCGAGGTAGTTCATCGCGCGCACGAGATCGGAGCGCGGCACCGCGCGGAAGATGATGATCCGGCCGACCGGCACCATCATCGCGCCGCCGACGCCCTGCACGAAGCGCGCGAACGTGAGCACGCCGAGGGAATTGGAGGCCGCGCACATCAGCGAGCCGGCGACGAAGATGCCGATCGCGGTGCGGAACACGGAGCGCGCGCTGAAGCGGTCGGCAAGCCATCCGCAGATCGGGATGAAGACGCCGAGGCCGACCACGTAGGCCGTGATCGCAATGTTCAGTGTGACGGGATTGTGCCCGAAGTCCCTCGCCATCGCGGGCAGGGCGGTGACGATGATGTTCGCGTCGACGCTTTCCATGAACAACGCACAGGCAACGATGAGCGGTGCTAGAAAGACGGGCGACATGGGCAGGGCGCGCGGTAAAGACGCCATTATGCCCACAATGTGGTCGTTGCGTCACGCGAGACAACGCTCGTTCCGCATGTTGCAACAGTCGTTCCTGTTAGCGCGCGTGGAAGAAGAGACGACCGCGCTGCCGGTGCGGTCCATGACGTGACACATGACGCGCGCCCCCGGAGGCGGCCGCGAAACTTGCGTGCGATGCGCGTTTCGTGCGACAGTCGGAACTCATCTGCGGATGACAACGACGCGCATCGATCGACGGCCATCGAGACGAGCGCACGCGCGAACGAGACCCCTGCCGAACCATTCATCATCGAAAGGAGGGGACACGTCATGACGTCACGTCGCGCCGCATCGACCGCATCGCATCCTGCCTCGCATCCGTCCGTGCCCGCGCCGCGTCTGCGCTGGGCCGCCGTGCTCGCCGTCGCTTACCTCGCGGTCGCCGGCTGCGCCGCGCAGGCCGACAGTGCGAACCAGGCCGCGATGCAGGCGGCCAGCCAGTCCGCCGCGCCCGCCACGGCGCCGGCTTCCGGCACGCTGCTGCCGCCGCCGAGCCAGCTCTACGGCGACCTGTTCGTCGCGGTGCAGACGGCGCAACTCTATCCCGACCAGAAGACCTTCGTCGACGCGACGCCCAACGCCGATCCGGCGACGATCGTACAGTTGTATCAGCAACAGAAGTCGCAGCCGGGCTTCTCGCTGAAGGCGTTCGTCGACCAGCACTTCACGCCGCCGCCGGAAGGCGGGGTCACGCCGCCCGCGAACCAGACGCTGCGCCAGCACATCGACTGGCTGTGGCCGCAGCTCACGCGCACCAGCACGACGGTGCCGCCGTACAGTTCGCTGATCGCGCTGCCGAAGCCGTATGTGGTGCCGGGCGGCCGCTTCCGCGAAGGCTACTACTGGGATACCTATTTCACGATGCTCGGGCTGCAGGTGTCGGGGCGCGAGGATCTCGTCGACGACATGCTCGACAACTTCGCATACCTGATCGACACGATCGGCCACATCCCGAACGGCAACCGCACCTACTACGCGAGCCGCTCGCAGCCGCCGTTCTTCGCGTACATGGTCACGCTCGCCGCGCAGGCCGAAGGCGACAAGGTCTACCAGAAATACCTGCCGGCGCTGCGCAAGGAGCATGCGTACTGGATGCAGGGCGAAACGACGACGCCGCGCGGGCAGGCCGCGCGCAACGTGGTCGCGATGCCGGACGGTGCGGTGCTGAACCGCTACTGGGACGCGAGCGACACGCCGCGCGACGAGTCGTATCTCGAGGACGTGACGACCGCGAAGGCCGTGCCGGATCGCCCCGCGAACGAGGTGTACCGCGACCTGCGCGCGGGTGCCGAAAGCGGCTGGGACTACAGCTCGCGCTGGTTCGGCGACGGCCGGACGCTCGCGACGATCCGCACGACTGCGATCGTGCCGGTCGACCTGAACAGCCTGATGTTCCATCTCGAGACGACGATCGTGAAAGGCTGCGCGGTCACGCGCGACTTCGCGTGCGTCGCGGATTTCTCCGGACGGGCGGCGCGGCGCGCGTCCGCGATCAACCACTATCTGTGGAACCGTCGCGGCTATTACGGCGACTACGACTGGCAGTTGCGCAAGCCGCGCGACGGCGTGACGGCGGCCGCGCTGTATCCGCTGTTCGCGGGCGTCGCGTGGCCCGAGCGTGCGAAGGCGACCGCGCGCGAGGTGCGCAAGACGCTGCTGCAGCCGGGCGGCCTCGCGACGACGACCGCGAACACGGGCCAGCAATGGGACGCGCCGAACGGCTGGGCGCCGCTGCAGTGGATCGCGATCGACGGGCTGCGCCGCTACGGCGAGCCGGCGCTCGCGAAGGACATCGGCACGCGCTTTCTGACCGACGTGAAGCATGTGTATGCAACCGAAGGCAAGCTCGTCGAGAAGTACGTGGTCGAAGGGGCTGGCGCGGGCGGCGGCGGGGGTGGCGAATATCCGCTGCAGGACGGCTTCGGCTGGACCAACGGCGTCACGCTGAAGCTGCTCGGGCTGTATGGCGAGTGACAGGCCGCGTGCATTGCATGCACGCACCTGAACGAGCACGGGCCGGATCGCCGCGCGCGCGGCAGTCCGGCCCGTTTCGCATGCGCGGATGTCAGAACGTGATCGTCGTGCGCACGCCGACCACCGTTTCGTCGCCGATGCGCGCGCCGGCCGCGTTCGGGTCCGGAATGCCGCCGCCCGGCCGGAAGAAGTGCTGCAGGTCGGCCTGTACCTGCCACCACGGCGCGACCTGGTACTGGTAGGTCGCCTCGATCACCGTTTCCGCGCGCCGCACCGGATAGCCGGGCGTCGTGAACCTGCCGGTGTCGCCGTCGAGCGCACGCGCATGCGAGCCGATCTTCGCGTAGCCGACCGCGATGCCGGCCGTATCGTCGTCGCGGCCCTTGAACGGCGCCTTGAGCGTCACGCCCGCATTCGCCGCGAAATCGACGACGTTGCGATCGCCCGGCGCACCCATCACGCGCGCGAACACGCCGACCGAGCGCGGGCTGTCCGCCGACGGCCGCCATACCATCTGATCCGCGACCGCATAGAAACCGTAGTTACCGTGATGCGTGGCGGGGATCCCGTTGCTGGCCGGATCCGCGAGCGACAGCCCGTCGGTGCCGACGCGCGGATCGTTCGCGTGCTGCGACTGATACCAGAAGCCGAGCTTGTACGTGCCGGGCAGGCCGGCCAGTTGCGGTGCCTTCGGGTCGGCGGGCGGCGCGTTCAGCGCGTACTGGAGTTCGCCGATCACGAACGCGCCGCTGCGCAGGTTGAAGTTGGTGCCGTGCGCGTTCAGCACCTGCGCGTCGCCGTCGCTGCGGCCGGCCGGATTGCCGTCGAACACGCCGACCATCGCGGTCCACGCGTCGGCCGGCTTCACGCGCAGCCGCACGCCGAGCGACGACAGCGGATAGGCAGCGCCGCCGGCCGGCAGGTCGGTCGCCGGCAGCACGGGCCAACCGAACGTCGCGTTCATGAACGTCGCCGCGTACTGGCTGACCATGAATTCCTGGTCGACGCTTTGCTGGCCGATCTTCACGTCGGCCTTGCCGGCGAGGAACGCCTGCTGGTACCAGAGTTCCCACAGCCGCGTGGTCGAATTCGCCTCGATGCCAGTCGCGGTCTGCAGCGTCTGCAAATAACGCTGCGTGAGGTTGGTGCCGTGGATCTGCAACCCGGACACGTTGAACGTGCCGCCCGGCAGGCCGATCGCCTTCTCCGTATCGACGTTGAAGCCGAATTGCGTGAGGCCCTGATAGGCACCGCCGCGCTGCGTGCCGCCCGCGGCGTTGTACAGGTACTCGCTGGTTTCCTGCAGGTTCAGCGTGACGCCGTGATCGCCGAGCACGTCGCGCAGGCCGCCCATGTTGCCGAGCAGGTTCGACCGTTCCCAGAAACCGGTGGGGGCGGGCGCGGCAGCATCGGCGGCCGGTGCGGGGGCGGCGGCAGTGTCGCTGGCTCCGGCGGCCGGTTCGGCCGCGATGGCCGGTGACGACGATTGCGCGAACGCAGGCGCGGCCGCGAGCGACAGCAACAGCGCGGCGAGCGCGTCGAGGCGCGCTGTGCGCGGCGCGGATGCGAAGCGATTTTTCATGCGGGCTCCATGATTCGAGTGATTGGTTTGGCTGAAGCAGTGAAAACGTGAAGCGATGGCGCAGGTGCGGGCGGCGGCGCGCGGGCGTGCTGCGCGTTGCGCGCGTGACCCCGTTACGGCAGCCAGCCGCCGATCCGCCATACGTGCGCGAAGCCGAGGCGCGATGCGGTCGCACAGAGCAGCGCGACGAGCGCGACGGCGGCCGCCATCGCGCCGGCCAGCACGCAGTCGAGCGGGCGCGGTGCCGCCGGCAGGTGCGCGAGCGCGCTGCCGCGCCAGTTGCCGAACGTGTGGGCGAGCGGTGCAAGGGCCGAAGCGAACGAGCGGTCGGACACGACACGCGCGAGTTGCCTGAGTCTGACCATGAGCGATTGAAACGACATGACGTGCCTCCGTCCGGTCCGGCGCATGCCGGACGACGTGATCGAGCACGGGTGCATGACGCGACCGGCGCTCGGCGGTTGGACGTAACGGAGCGTGCGACACGGACGATCCGGCGATGCCGGCCCGGGAGGAAGCGCGCTAACCCGACGATTGCGAGCTAGCGGCGAAAGACATGCGCCTGGCTGCTATCTCGCGATGGCTTGGCCGGCCTGGACCGGCATCGAACTGCAACTGGAGCATGCGTCCACGAAGGGACTCCCTTGATGAATTGGGGCGGATTGTAGTCGCGAGTTTTGCTGCGGTGCAAGCAAAAAAGGCGGCGACGTTGCGCATTTCGCACCGCATGCGGCGCCCCCTCCGGGCCGGTCGATGCCCGCTGCGACCGCCCGCCGGCGGCGCGCGGCGACTGTTGCTCGCACGCATCGGCGGCGCATGCGCGCCGAGGCGCTGAAAGGTTGCGGCGCGTCATTTGGGGCGCGAATCTTTCAGTCCGCATGAACCCGAAAAAATATTCCGTCAAGCCTGTTCCAAAGGGTTGACTTCCGTTTCGGCCGGTCCATAGAATCCGCCATCTTCACTCTTGGGGCCGCCGCCTTGGACGCCTGCAGTAGTCGATCTTCGAACGAAGTTTCCGCCTGAGCGACCGACGTCCGCGCCTCATCGAAGCCGCCGTTTGTCCCCCAGGCAAACGGTGCGCGCAGCAGTATTTCGCAGTAACCCCCTCGTGCACCCTGATTCGCGCCGGTTAGCGTGATGCGTTTGCGCATGCGCCATCCGGTTTCGCCGCCGCCCGGCGCGCGGCCGCGTTCGCGCATGCGTTTCGCATGCACCCGAACGGCGGCCCGCGCGCCGGGCGGCGGCCAACCGTGTTCTCCGGAACACCGCACAGGAGCCGCCATGAACGACAGTGACAGTTGTCCCTTATGCCCGTTGCACCAACAGACCCTTTTGAACCCGGGTCGCAGGGACATTCCGGCCAACTAGCCTGGCACGTCGTTCAGGCCCCGGACTGGCCCCGCACCCACCACGCGGCCGGCATGCATGCCGTTGCCGCCAGGAGCCAGACCATGAACTTCGGCCTTCTGCTGTCGAATCTTCCGCAAGTCACGCGATCGCATCCGCACTACGACGCGATGCCGATGCTCGACGCCCGTCCGCGGGTGTTTTCCCGGTTGTTCAACCGGTTGAAATCGCTGCTTCGCTGAACTGAAACACCGAGCGCGTCTCGGCATGCGCGCGCGGGCCCCGGGCCTGTTACGCGCGCGTATTCCAAGACCACACGCTTGACCGAAAAAAACCAGCCGTACGGAATTCATCATGTCCACGCCATCCAACGTCTCTCCACCGATCGCCGTCGAACGCAGTGCCGTGCTCGACGAAGCCCACCTGGGCGACATCCGCGGCGCGCTCGGCACCATCGCGCATCACGACACCGCCGCGCGCGGCACGTGGTGGGCGCGCCTGCGCACGCTGCTCGCGATCATCGGCCCCGGCCTCATCGTGATGGTCGGCGACAACGATGCGGGCGCCTTCGGCACCTATACGCAGGCCGGCCAGAACTACGGGACGACGCTGCTGTGGACGCTGCTGCTGCTCGTGCCGGTGCTGTACGTGAACCAGGAAATGGTGCTGCGCCTCGGCGCGGTCACGGGCGTCGGCCATGCGCGCCTGATCTTCGAGCGCTTCGGCAAGTTCTGGGGCGCGTTCAGCGTGATCGACCTGTTCCTGCTCAACGCGCTGACGATCGTCACCGAGTTCATCGGCATCACGTTCGTGCTGGCTTTCTTCGGGCTCCCGAAGATCGCGGGCGTGTGCGTGGCGGCCGCGCTGACGATGGCGGCCGTGAGTACCGGCGACTTCAGGCGCTTCGAGCGGTTCGCGATCGTGCTGTGCGTGCTGAGCCTGCTGCTCGTGCCGGTGCTCGTGTCGATCCACCCGCCGGTGGCGCAGATGTCGCGCGACTTCTTCGTGCCGAACTGGCCCACGCACGCGAAGCTGTCCGACGTGATGCTGCTCGTGATCGGCATCGTCGGCACGACGGTCGCGCCGTGGCAGCTGTTCTTCCAGCAGAGCTACGTGATCGACAAGCGCATCACGCCGCGCTTCATGAAGTACGAGAAGGTCGATCTGTGGATCGGCATCGCGTTCGTGCTGATCGGCGCGGTCGCGATGATCGGCTTCAGCGCGGCGCTGTTCGGCGGCCATTCGGAGGCGGGCAACTTCAGCGACGCGGGCGGCGTGATCGCGGGCCTCGAGAAGTATGCGGGCCGCACCAGCGCGACGCTGTTCGCGGTCGCGCTGCTCGACGCGTGCATCATCGGCGCGGCGGCGGTGTCGCTGTCGACCGCGTACGCGATCGGCGACGTGTTCAAGATCCGTCATTCGCTGCATCGCGGCGTGTCCGATGCGAAGGGCTTCTATCTCGTCTACTTCGGGATCGTCGCGGCCGCTGCCGCGCTCGTGCTGATCCCGGGCAGCCCGCTCGGCCTGCTGACCGAAGCGGTGCAGACGCTCGCGGGCGTGCTGCTGCCGAGCGCGACGGTGTTCCTGCTCGTGCTGTGCAACGATCGCCAGGTGCTCGGCCCGTGGGTCAACTCGACGAAGCTCAACATCTTCACGGGCGCGGTGATCTGGGTGCTCGTGCTGCTGTCGATCATCCTGACCGCGTCGGTGATGTATCCGGACATCAGCGGCGAAGCGATCATCGACGTGCTGGTCGGCGGCACCGTGCTCGCGATCACCGGCTATCTCGCGACGGTGCTGATCCGCCGCAACAAGCGCGTCGTCGAGCCGGGCATCGATCGCGCGCTGCGCGCCACCTGGCGCATGCCGCCGCTCGACACGCTCGAACCGCAGAACATGACGGTCGCGACGCGCGTCTGGATGGCCGTGCTGCGCGGCTATCTGGTGATCGCGGTCGGTCTCGTGATCGTCAAGGTCGTGCAGATGACGCTGCTGAAGTAACGCCGTTCGGCGTCATCTCCTGGTGTGCGCACATGCCGGCCCGCGAGGCCGGCATGTGCGTTTACGCGGGCAAAGCGCGCGCGTCAGATCAGCTCGAGCTTCGACGTCAGGTACGTGAGCTGGATCCGGTTCGCGACGCCGAAGCGCTTGCGCAGCTTGCGCAGGTGATAGTCGACGTTGTGCGCGCTGGTGTCGAGGCGCCGGCCGATCTCCTTGTCCGACGCGCCTTCCGCGATGCCCAGCAGCAGTTCCTGCTCGAACGGCGTGAGCCCGTTCACGGCGCGTTCGCGCGACGTCGCGATCAGTTGCGGCGACGCGAACTTGTGCACCGACAGCCCGATCGACAGCGCCTGCTCGATCGTCGCCGGCGTGATCCATTCGCGCGTGCGGCGCGGCGCGGTGAAGCTCATGAACGCGTGCAGCCGCGTGCCGGGCACGGCCATCGAATACATGATGCCGCTGCACATGCCGTCGTCCTGCATCGTCTGCAGGAAACCGTCGAGCGCGGCCGGGCTCACGCACGGGCCGCCGTCGCGCGCGCGGTGTTCGCGGCGCAGCTGCTGCAGGTCCCACACGATCGGCATGTTGCACACGCGCGCGTCGAGCGTGCGCGGATCGATGTCGTGATGGTTGTGCCGGACGTAGTCGCCGCGATAAGTGGGCGGCGTGAACGCCTCGTGCAGGTAGAGACTTTCGACACGCTCCCGCGAGAATTCGAGCGCGAAATACGCGAACGTCGAGAAGCCCGTCAGGTGCAGCAGGCTGGTGACGATCCGGTTGCGTTCGGCGGTGCTCTGCGCGTGCGCGAGCGTATCGGCGACGCCGAGCTTCGGCGCGTGCGGCTGCGCGATGTCGTCGCGCTTGACGTCGTCGCACCAGACGACCTGCACCGGGCGCGCTCTCGACGCGTCGGCACAGGCGACCGTCCGCCGCGGCGGACGGGGCAAGGTTGGGGCGACCGCTTCTTCTTGCAATGCAATATCGGACATGAGCCATCCCTCGGAATCGACGCGCATCGCGCAGCGGCAGCCGTGTCGTGCACGGTGCCCGCGACGATGCGATCGAGCATCTTTATGATATGCGCCGATCGTCATCCAGACGAAACGCGGGGGCATTGTACAAAAATGCCTGTATGCGCGTAATATGCCGTAATACTAATTCGGGCGAAAGGTTCATATTCGCACCGGTATAGAGTCGACCAGAAAATCATAAAGAAAAGACCAAATCGTGACGGGGCAGGTTCACATATTGGGAAAGGGTGGGCTCCTCATGACATATGCTGACGACGCGCCACGCGTCGAGTGGTTCTCGCAAGCCGATATCGCGGCCGCTGCCGCTTATTCGAAAGAAATTCATGCAATCGAGCGCGACGTTTTTACCGGCATTCAAATCGCGCCCGGTAAATCCGACCTCGCTTCCGTCGATTTCTCCCAATGCCATGCGCGATTGCGGCAAATCGGTTTCAGCACGCTCGGCTACGGCGCCTACGAGATGATCGGGCGGCGCATCCTGTGCGCGCATCTGCTGCGCGACCTCGCGCCCGCGACGTTCATGCAGCCGTATATCGAGGGCATGCTCTACGAGAGCGACCCGCGTTTCGCGCAGGTGCGCAGCAGCGGCTTCCCGGTCGCGTGGCGGCTCGACGAGATCGAGTCGGCCGCGCAGGGCAGCGGCGACCGCAAGGTGCTCGCGCTGGCCGGCCATCTGCGCGCGCATGCAATGAACAGCGGCGTGATCTTCAGCCTGTCGGCGCCGCGGCTCGACCTGCGCGTTGCCGTGAACGTGACGTCGGAAGCCCACGGCACCGAATGGATCGACGATCGCGTGATCGGCGGCGCGCTCTCGGTGAGCCTCGCCGTGCATCGCGTCGCGCTGCCGTTTCTCGAGGCGCGCATCGCGCGCATGCGCGGCTTCGCGCTCGGCGACGAACAGCAGCAGGTGCTCGACCGGCTCGTGCACGGGCTGTCCGACCAGGAGATCGCGAGCGCGCTGCGCACGTCGCTGCACAAGGTCGGTCACCATATCCGCTCGCTCGAAAAACTCTTCAACGTGCAGAACCGCGCGCAGCTCGCGTATCTCGCCGCGCGCCGTCTGGAGTCCTGACCCTGTCTCCCCGCGCGGCGCCAGCCGCGCGATGGAAGCGGTTCCGGCGATGCGCGCGCGCAGGCGCCGCCGGGTTTCGTAGTCCGATCCGATCGTCACCGGAAAACGGCTGCGACGCTACGAGGCGCATCCCTTTTTACGCGGTTGCGCGTCGCTACACTCGTCCCATTCAACGGTCCGCGCGACGCGGGGCATGACGGCCCGCGCCCGCCGGCGACAACGACAGGACGACGGCACGATGGCAGAACCGAAGGCGCTCCCTCGCGACTGGCAGCGGATCTTTTCCGCCGGCCGCAGCGTGTCCGGGCGACGTCTCGGGGCATCGCCGCGCGCCGACCTGTTTCTCGCCGCGTTCATCGTGTCGGTGGTCGCGCTGTTCATCCTGCCGCTGCCGCAAGCCGCGCTCGACGGGATGATCTCGCTGAACCTCGCCGCGAGCGTCGTGCTGCTGACGGTGTCGACCTACGTGCCGTCGGCGGTCAGCTTCTCGTCGTTTCCCGCGCTGCTGCTGTTCACCACGCTGTTCCGGCTCGCGCTGAACATCGCGTCGTGCAAGCTGATCCTGCTGCACGCGAACGCGGGCCACGTGATCGACGCGTTCGGCCGGCTCGTGGTCGGCAACAACGTCGTGGTGGGCGGCGTGGTGTTCCTCGTGATCGCCGTCGTGCAGTTCATCGTGATCGCGAAGGGTTCGGAGCGGGTCGCCGAAGTCGGCGCGCGCTTCTCGCTCGACGCGATGCCGGGCAAGCAGATGAGCATCGACGCGGACCTGCGCGCGGGCATCATCAGCGCCGACGAAGCGCGCGAGCGCCGCGAGAAGCTCGAACAGGAATCGCAGATGCACGGCGCGATGGACGGCGCGATGAAGTTCGTGAAGGGCGATGCGATCGCGGGCCTCGTGATCGCGTTCATCAACATCGTCGCGGGCATCGCGGTCGGCACGCTGATGCACGGGATGGATATCGGCGAGGCGCTGCAGCGCTACGCGATCCTGACGGTCGGCGACGGGATGGCGTCGCAGATCCCGTCGCTGCTGGTGTCGATCGCGGCGGGCATCGTGACGACGCGCGTCGCGACGCGCGACACGCGGCAGCGCCAGCTCGGCGAACAGCTGGGCGAGCAGCTCGGCGCGCATCCGCGCGCGCTGCTGATCGCGGCGCTGGTGCTGGCCGGGTTCCTCGTCGTGCCCGGTTTTCCGAAATGGTCGTTCGCGCTGATCGCGCTCGGCCTCGGCGCGTTCGCCTTCACGCAGCTCAAGCGCAAGACGACCGCGCCGAGCTTCAACCTGATTCATATCGCGGGCCGCATCGGCGCGACCGACGACGGCCAGCCCGCGAAGGTGTCGCATGCGGCAGGCGTCACGTCGCTGATCGCGGTGTCGCTGTCGGACGACCTGCGCACGACGCTGAACCTCGCGCAGCTGCAGACCGCGCTGTCGAGCGCGAAGGCGCGCGTCGACGCGGACATCGGCACGGTGTTTCCACGCATCACGCTGAACGACGACGAAGGGGCGGCACCCGGCACGTACCGGATCTATCTGCAGGACGTGCTCGCCGCGCAGGGCGCGCTGAAGCCGGGCTGGCTGCTGTGGGACGGCGTCGCGCCGCTGCCGGAGCGCGCGGAGCGCCAGCCGGCCGAGGCGTTCGGCCCGTTCGCGACCGCGCTGTGGATCAAGCCCGACGGCGCGGCGCCGGACGGCAAGTGGCTGACGAGCGAAGGCGCGCTCGCCGCGCACGTCGAGCAGATCGTGCGCCAGCATGCGGACGAGCTGCTCGGTATCCAGGAAACGCAGGCGCTCGTGCACCTGGTGCGCCGCGAGCATCCGGAACTCGTCGGCGAACTGACGCGGCTCGTGCCGCTGCAGCGCGTGACCGAGGTGCTGCGCCGGCTGCTGGCCGAGCAGGTGCCGATCCGCAACCTGCGCGTGATTTTCGAAAGTCTGATCACGTGGGCGCCGAACGAGCCGGACGACGTGATCGCGCTGGTCGAGCTGGTGCGCGTCGACTTGCGCCGGATGATCACCGATCGCCATGCGGGCGCGACGCGGCAGCTGCGCGTCGTGCTGTTCGAGCAGAACCTGCAGGAGCGGATCGAGAACGCGGTGATGCGCACGAAGCAGGGCAATTTCCTCGCGCTGTCGAGCGCGATCAAGCAGGACATCGGCGAACAGGTGCGCGCGATCGTGCAGGCCGCGACGGCGGCGCAGCCGGCAGGCGCAGGCGGTCACGGCAACCCGCCGGGCGCCGCGCGGCTCGCGGTGATGGTCGCGCTCGGCGCGCGCCGCTACGTGAAGACGATTTTGCAGCCGGTGCTGCCGGAACTCGCGGTGCTGTCGTACCAGGAGGTCGAGGAGGACGTGCAGCTGCATACGGTCGGCTGGGTGAAGAACCCGCCCGACGACGGCACGCTCGGCGCGGGCGCCGGCGTGCGTGCGCCGGGAGTCGTGCAATGACGAGCTCGACGATCCTCGACCTGACCCGGCAGGCGCTGATGCTGGTGCTGCTGCTGTCGCTGCCGATCGTGCTGATCGCCACCGTCACCGGCCTCGTCGTCGCGATCCTGCAGGCCGTCACGCAGGTGCAGGACGCCAACCTCGGCATCGCGGTGCGGCTGATCGCCGTGATGGTCGCGCTCGTGCTGCTGTCGGGCTGGCTCGGCAGCGAGGTGCTGCGCTTCGCGCAGCAGGCGCTGGAACGCATGTTCGTTTCTTCCACAGGAGTGTTTTGATGCGTCGACGCGTCGCCCCGATCCGGTTTCAACCGCGCCGCCTGCAACGGGCCGCGCTCGCCATGTGCGCGACCGCGCTGCTCGCCGCGTCGCTGTGCGTGACGGTCGCGCAGCCGGCGCGCGCGGCGGACCTGCGCTGGCGCAACAAGCCGTTTACGATCGTCGCGAACGGCAAGAAGATCGGCGACTTCATTCGCGAGCTCGCATCGTCGCAGGGCGTGACGGCCGTGGTCGACCCGAAGGTCGACGGCGTGATCAGCGGCCGCTTCTCGGGCACGCCGCAGCAGACGCTCGACACGATCTGCTCGACCTACGGGCTCACGTGGTACTACGACGGCTCGTTCCTGTACGTCGACCCGGCCGACCAGTCGCAGACGCAGATGATCCCGATCCCGCCGAACGCGGCCGGCGAGATCGGCCGCGCGCTGCAGGCGATGCAGATTCCCGACAAGCGCTACACGCTCGTGATCAACGATCGCGCGAACAGCGTGTACGTGGCCGGCCCGCGTCGTTACGTGGAGCTCGTGCGGCAGGCGGTCGGCTCGGTCGGCGATCCGTCGGCGAACGGCGCGCATGCGGACATCCGCGCGTTCCGGCTCCGGTACGGCTGGGCGTCCGACTTCACGATCAACCGCTCGGGCAAGGAAGTGACGGTGCCGGGCGTCGCGACGATCCTGCGCCGGCTGTTCGGCAAGGGCGGCGGCACGAGCGAGCTGCCGTCGAGCACGCCGCTCGGGCAGGCCGCGCGCCAGGTGAAGCTCGGCTCGGGGCTGACGATCGCGGTGCCGCGGCTCGACTTTCCGGACATTGCCGGCGGCCCGCGCCAGGGCGGCTATGGCGGTGCCGACGGCGCTGCCGGCGGTGTCTCGCCGTTCTCGAACGGCGGCGGTGGCGACACGCTGCCGCAGATCGTCGCCGATCCGGCGATCAACGCGGTGATCGTGCGCGACCTGCCGGAGAACATGTACCGCTACCAGGCGCTGATCAACCAGCTCGACGAGCGGCCGCGCATCGTCGAGATCAACGTGACGATCATCGACATCAACGAGGATTCGCTCGACAGTCTCGGGATCGACTGGCGCCTGCACACGACGCACGGCGACGTGCAGATCGGCAACGGCGCGAATCCGCTGAACGGCAACACGCAGTACAACGGCGCCGGCAATCCGCCGCTGACGTTCGGCGTCGGCGCGTCGGAAACCGGGCAGACCGGCACCTTCATGCCGACCGGCATCGCGCTGACCGCGTCGATCGGGGGCTCGCTGCGCAACTACCTGCTCACGCGCGTGAACGCGCTCGCGCAGAAGGGGCAGGCGCAGCTGCGCTCGAAGCCGAAGGTGCTCGCGCTCGACAACACCGAGGCCATTCTCGAGAACCTCACGCAGTTCTACGTGCAGGTGCAGGGCTACCAGGATTCGTCGCTGTACAGCGTGACGACCGGTACCAGCATCAAGGTCACGCCGATGATCGTCGACGAGGCGATCCGCAACGCGGCCGCCGTGTCCGGCAACCCGCAGAGCGTGATGATGTCGATCGACATCCAGGACGGCAACATCGTGCCGGGCCAGGCCGTGTCGAACGTGCCGGTGATCCAGCAGCGCAACATCGTCACCAAGACGATGATCGACGAAGGCAAGAGCCTCCTGATCGCGGGCTTCAACGACGACGAGGTGCGGCTGAACAAGAGCGGCGTGCCGTGGCTGTCGGACATCCCGCTGATCGGCAACCTGTTCAAGTACACCGACAAGTCGGGTAACCACATGGAGCGGTTCTACCTGCTGACGCCGCGCGTGGTGACGACCGCGTCGATGTACGCGCCGGACGGCTCGCCGGTGAACCCGGGCGCGGACGGGCCGGCCGGTTCGAACGGCACGTCGATGTATCGCCCGCCGGACAACGACATCGCGGTGCCGCTCACGCCCGCGCCGCTGCCCGGCACCAAGTTCGGCCCGCCCGCGCTGCCGCCGCCGAAGGATTCGGCGGCGCAGCCGGTGGCGACGACCGCAGGAGCGTCCACCCATGTCGACGACCATCATTGACCCGCACGGCGACGGCGCATTGCATGGCGGCACGGCGGGCGCCGCGGCCGGGGCGCCCGCGCTCGCGTCGCCGTGGAACCTGTGCTTCCTCAGCGGGCCGATGTACGGCCGCACGATGTCGCTCGCGCGCGGCGCGAACTGGGTCGGCACCGCGGCCGACTGCGAAGTGATCCTGCCCGATCGCGAGATCGGCGCGAAACAGGTGTGCCTGCAGGTCGGCGCGCTCGCGGTGACGGTGCAGAACCACGGCGGCGACGGCGGCGCGCCGGTGCTGTTCAACGACGCGCCGCTCGGCGCGGGCCGCCGCTCGATGACGCCGCAGGATGTCGTGACGGTCGGCTCGATCAAGCTCGGCATCGCGCGTCATGCGCAGGCGAGCGTCGCGGTGCCCGACGAGGCCGACGCGCCGGACGCCGCGCGCGAGGCCGCGTGGCTCGGCTGGCTCACCGGCGGGCTGCGCCGCCTCGGCAGCCGGCGGCTCGTGATCGCGGTCGTCGCGCTGTGGATCGGCGTGCTGCTCGGCGCGCTCGGTTACGGCTTCGTCGCATGGTCGGGGCGCCTGCCGTGGCAGCACGAGTCGGTGCTCGCGCGCACGCACCGGCTGCAGCAGTTGCTGCACGCGTATCCGGAGCTCGCCGTCGCGCCGCGCGACGACGGCGTGATCGTGTCGGGTTACGTGAGCGATCCGGCCGCGCGGGAACGCGTCGCGCAGATCGTCGCGGGCGTCGACAACGCGGCGCTCGGCACCCTCTACGTGGTCAGCGATCTCGTCGCGACCGCGCAGACGTATTTCAGCGACACGGCGCTGACGGTCACCTATCTCGGCCGCGGCCGGATCGAATTGACGGGGGCGGCCGAGCGCGCGCAGATCGAGCCGCGTATCCGCAACTACATGAAGGACGCGCGCCCGGCGCTCGAGGTGGTCGACCACGTGCGCGACGCCGATGCGGCCGCGCCGCGCACCGCGACGACGCTCGGCGGCGTCGCGGGGATTCCGGAGATCACGACGGTGTTCGCGGGCGACGGCGACCAGCGCTACATCGAGACGGCCGACGGCAGCCGCTATTTCGAAGGCGCGCGGCTGAAGGAAGGGCCGACCGTGGTGTCGATCGGCCCCGACGAAGTGGTGTTCGAACGCAATGGCCAGCGCATCACGATGCCGCTCGGCGGTCCGTCCGCGAGCGCGCCCGAGCGGGCATCGGCGCCGCCCGTGCCGCCGCTCGCGAGCGGCGCGGCGGCCGGCGTCGCACAGCCGGTGCCCGGACCGGCGTTGTTGCCGGATGCGCCGGCGGTACCGGCGGTTGCCGCGGCCGGCGCATCGAAGGCGGCGCACTAGCGCCGCGCCAGGACTTGCGCATCGCGTGTCGCGCGGTGCGCGCATTACGCGACACGCCGCGCATGCGGCGCGTCACGTCGCCGGTGGGGCATGGGGCCGCCGCCGGAACAGGGAAGCAGTTCAATGACGTACATGCAAAGGAGCGAAACATGAGTACCCCCCCGACTGGTGCCAACAACACGCAACAGGTCCAGCAGCAGGCGGACGACCTGACCAAGACGCAGCTCGAACTGACGAAGATCAACTTCCAGGTCCAGCAGTCGACCGCGACGTTCGAAACCAGCAACGCAGTGACCGCGCAGGAAGGGACGGCGAACGCCCAGGTTGCGCAACACCTGAGTTCCGCCGGCCGCGCATGACGCCGGTCGCCGGCCGTGCCGCGCGACGCCGGATGCCGGGGCCGCCCGTGACGGGCGCCCGGCGGGGCGTGTGCGCGTGGCGGCCGGCCCGTTCCCGGCGCTGCCGGTCAAGGAGGACACGATCATGTCGATAACAGGCGTAGGCGCGGCACCACCGGGCGCGGCCGCGCTCGCGGGTGCCGTGCAGCAGGCGGGCACGGCGTCCGATCCGGCGCAGGTGCGCCAGTTCGATGCGTTGATGCAGCCGGGTGCCGCGCCGGCCGCGACGTCGCCGTCGGCGTCGGGCGTCGCGATGTCGCGCGCGCCGGCCGATGCGGCGCCGGCCGTGCAGATGACGCCCGCGACACCCGCGCAGGCGAACCATTCGTCGCTCGTCGAGCGGTTGCGCACCTACGGCAACGATCTCGACACGCGGTACGCGAACATCGACAAGCATCGCACCGAAATGCTGACGTCGATGGCGGACAACCGCAGCGATCCGCTGATGACGATGGTAAAGGCGATGGATTTCCAGTGGACGGCGACCACCACGATTTCGGAATACCAGTTGAGCCTGTCGGTCGCGCAGGCGGCGAACGGCTTCACGCACACGGTGCTGAAGACCCAGGAGTAGCGAAAGCCGGTGCGTGCGCCTGAACCGGCCGCGCGCCCTGAAGCGGACAAACGATGACGACGATCGATTCGACGCCGCGCCTGCATGCGTGGCGCAGCCGGGCGGCGCGTGCGCTGCTCGCGGGACTGCTCGCGCTGCTGGCGGGCTGCCAGAAGGAGCTTTACTCCGGCCTGTCGGAGCGCGATGCGAACCAGATGGTTGCCGTGCTCGGCGACGCAGGGATCAGCGCGGCGAAGGACAACGACGCGCGCGACACGTCGGATCGCAACGCATGGCAGGTGAGCGTCGCGGACGGCGACATGCAGTCGGCGCTCACCGTGCTGCAGGCGAACGGGCTGCCGAAGCCGAGCTACGCGAGCCTCGGCGAGCTGTTCCAGAAGCAGGGGCTCGTGTCGACGCCGGCCGAGGAGCGCGTGCGCTACCTGTACGGCGTGTCGCAGGACCTGTCGCGCACGCTGCAGGACATCGAGGGCGTGGTGGTCGCGCGCGTGCAGGTCGTGATTCCGGAGAACGATCCGCTTGCGGACAAGATCAAGCCGTCGTCGGCGGCCGTGTACATCCGCTACCGGCCCGGCGTGGACCTGCGCGCGATGGCGCCGATGGTGAAGGATCTCGTCGCGCACAGCATCGAAGGGCTGCAGTACGACAACGTGTCGCTGTTCCTGCAGCCGGCCGCCGCGCGCACGGCGCGCGTGGACGGGATCGGCAGCGCGGTGTCGGACATCCTGCGGCTGCGCTCGCCGCTCGGCTGGCTCGTGTTCGCGCTGATCCTGCTGACCTGCGCGGTGATCGCGCTGTCGGCCGCGCGGCGCGGGATGTTCGGCGCGCGGCTGGCCGGGCTGGTCGGCGGCGCACCGCGCGGCGGCAACGGTGCAGGCGGCGCGTCCGCGCAGTCGGGCGGCAGCCTGCGCACGCCGGACGGCGCGCGCGACGGCGCATGAACGAGCCGCATGTGCTGCCGCCGGGCGTTGCGCCCGACGCCGTGTCGCTGCCGTGGCTGCAATCTCTCGCGGCGCCGCCCGCTGCGCGGCGCGCGGCGTTTCATGCGCTCGTCTGCGAATTCAACCTGCGGCCCGACCGTTATCTGCACGTGACGCGCGTGCCGGCCGACTGGCCCGCGCGTTACCGCTCGCCCGACGCGTTCGGCCCGGCCGGTCGCAAGCTGCTTGCGCGCCATCTGCTCGATGCGAACGGCGTGGCCGAACATCACGACTTCGACCTCGCGAATCCGTGCGCGCGGCTTGCGCTGCTGCCCGGCGCGGCGCTCGAACAGCTCGCATCGTATGCGGGCTTGCTGCTGCATCGCGGCTGGCTGCGCGATGCGCTGGCCGTGCGCCGCATTCGCGCGGAAGTCGCGGCGAAGCTCGGCGGCGATGCATTGGAGCTCGCGCTCGAGCGCGCGCCGGAATTCGGCGCGCTGGCGGACACGCTCGAACCGTGGCGCGCCGATCCGGCTGCGCTGCCGGTGGTGATCCGTGCGCGCGGCGGGCGGCTGCTCGCGGATTTCATCGGCGTGGCGGGCGATGCGGTCGCGCGGCGCGCGCGCCTGAAATTCAACCGCGCGATCGACGACGAAGCGCCGTACTGGCTGAACCGCGCGCAGCGCGACCAGTTCGGCGAATTGCTGTTCCTGTTTCTGATTCCCGAGAGGCTTGCGTCATGGGACTGGCTTTTCTGATCACGAGCGACAACCTGCAGCTGCTGTCGGAGCGCAAGGTGCTCAAGGAGCGCGAATACGCGGCGCTGCTCGACGCGTCCGCGGTGATCGCGACCGCGCGCGACGAGGCCGCGCGCATCGTCGCCGATGCGCAGCGCGAATTCGACCGGCGCCAGGCGGCCGGCTACGACGAAGGGATGCGCCGCGCGCAGCGCGAGCATGCGGCGCAGGCTTATACGCAGGCGTTGGCCGCCGCGCGCACGATGGAGTCGATGAAGGATTCGATGGCCGACATCGTCGTGAAGGCCGTGCGCGCGATCGTCGGCGAGATGGCCACGCAGAAGCTGTACGAGGCCGCGCTCGCGCGAATTGCGCCGCTCGTGCGCGACGAGGCGTTCCTGATCGTGCGGGTCGCGCCGGGCCGCGAGGACGAGATGCGCGACGCGCTCGAGCGCGCGTTCGCCGGCCAGTCGAACCGGCAACGGATCCGCATCGTCGAGGATGCGCAGCTCGAACGCCACGCATGCACGGTCGAGACGCCGTCCGGGCGCATCGATGCGAGCCTCGACCTGCAGATCGACGCGCTGCGCCAGGCGATCCGCCGCGACGCGCTGAAGGGCTCGCCGCGATGAACGCGCCGCTCGACGATCCGCAACCGAACGGCCGCGAGAGCGACGACGATGCCGCGCCGTTCGATCGCGGTCGCCTCGTCGGCGATCTCGACGCGGGGCTCGCGTTCTTCTCGCCGGTGTCGGTGCAGGGCCGCGTCAATCACGCGGTCGGGCAGATCCTCAATGCGACGGGCATTCGCGCGCGGCTCGGCGAGATCTGCGAGCTGCGCACGCCGAACCAGCCGACGCTGCTCGCCGAAGTGGTCGGCTTCTCGCGGCAGACCACGCTGCTTACGCCGCTCGGCGACGTGGCCGGGCTGTCGCCGGAGACGAGCGTCGTGCCGTCCGGGCGCGAGCATGTGTTTCCGGTCGGCGAAGCGCTGTTCGGCCGCGTGCTCGACGGGCTCGGCCGGCCGCTCGACGATCGCGGGCCGGTGACGGGCGCCGCGTGGGTGTCGACGCAGCAGGACCCGCCGAACCCGCTCGCGCGCAAGCTGATCGACACGCCGTTTCCGACCGGCGTGCGCGTGATCGACGGCCTGATGACGCTCGGCATCGGCCAGCGCGTCGGCATCTTCGCGCCGTCCGGCGTCGGCAAGAGCACGCTGCTCGGGATGATCGCGCGCGGCGCGCAGGCCGACGTGAACGTGATCGCGCTGGTCGGCGAACGCGGCCGCGAAGTGCGCGAGTTCATCGAGCACAGCCTGTCGCCCGAGGTGCGCGCGCGCTCGATCGTCGTCGTGTCGACGTCCGATCGTCCGGCGATGGAGCGCGTGAAATCCGCGCTGGTCGCGACCGCGATCGCCGAGCACTTCCGCGATGCGGGCAAGCGCGTGTTGCTGCTGGTCGATTCGCTGACGCGTTTCGCGCGCGCGCAGCGCGAGGTCGGCCTCGCGAGCGGCGAGCCGCCGACGCGGCGCAGCTTCCCGCCGTCGACGTTCGCCGTGCTGCCGCGCCTGCTCGAACGCGCGGGGCAGGGCGCGACCGGCTCGATCACCGCGCTGTACACGGTGCTCGTTGAAGGCGATGAGGAATCCGATCCGATCGCCGAGGAAGTGCGCTCGATCCTCGACGGTCACATCGTGCTGTCGCGCAAGATCGCGCTCGCGAACCGCTATCCGGCGATCGACGTGCTCGCGAGCCTGTCGCGCGTGATGCCGCTCGTCGCGAGCCGCGCGCATCAGCAAGCGGCCGCGCGCGTGCGCGAGCTGATCGCGAAGTACCAGGAAATCGAGCTGCTCGTGCAGATCGGCGAGTACCGCGAAGGCAGCGACCGGCTCGGCGATCTCGCGCTGCGTGCGCGCGATGCGATCGGCGCGTTCTGCGCGCAGGCGTCGCACGAGGACGTGCGTTTCGACGCGCTGCTCGCGAAGCTGACGAAACTCGCGAACGACCATGTCTGAAGCCGACGACCGTCTCGTGCTCGCGACGCTCGCCCGCCTGAAGCGCGTGCGCGAGATGCGCAGCCAGATCGCGCGCGTGGCGGCCGCGCGCCAGCAGGGCATCGCCGCGCAGAGCCGGCGCGCGCTCGACGCCGCGCACGAGCAGCTTGCGCAGCAGGTCGCGGCGAAGGCCGCGATCCAGACGCGCCTCGCCGATGACGTGCGCGAGGCGCGCGCGTTGCAGAACGCGGCGGCCGATACGCGCACGTTCGACCGCCATATCGGTGTCGCGCACGCGTCGGTCAGCGAGGCCGCGCACGTGCACCGCGATCACGAGGCTACGCTCACCGACCTGCAGCGCGCCGCGCGCAAGGCGAAGGCCGCCGAGGACAAGCTCGACAAGGCCGGCGAGAAGGCCCTGCAGGCGCGCGCCGCGCGGGTCGAGCGCGACGCCGACGAAGTCGCGGATGCGCATGCGGTGCGGCGCTTCGCGACGGCCGGCGTGTGGGCGGGCGACGCGCAGGGGCATGCATCGGGGCAGCGTGACATGGCGGCCGCGTTCGATGCGGAAATGGTGTCGCGACCGGCGGGGGTAGACTCGACGGACGCGGCAAACACGGCAAACACGGCAAACACGGCAAACACGGCAAGCACGGCAAACACGGCAAACACGCGCGCGGCGGCCGGCAACGCCGATCCGGGCGGCGCAACTGTCCCGGCCGCCACCATCGACGATCCGGCGCCGCCCGCCGCCGCGGAGCGCCGATGCTAGACCACGCCGCGAACTTCAACGACATCGCCGGCACGCTGCGTCCGCTGCTCTACGTGATGCCGCGCCTGCTGCCGATCATGTTCGTCGTGCCGGTGTTCAACGAGCAGATCATCACGGGCCTCGTGCGCAACGGCATCGCGGTCGTGATCGCCGCGTTCGTCGCGCCGGTGATCGACCCGGCGCAGGTCGCCGCGCTGCCGTTCCTGATGTGGTGCCTGCTCGTCGCGAAGGAGGCGGTGATCGGCATGCTGCTCGCGGGCGCGTTCAGCGCGGTGCTGTTCGCGATCCAGGGCGTCGGCTACCTGATCGATTTCCAGACCGGCAGCGGCAGCGCCGCGTTCTTCGATCCGATGGGCGGGCACGAGGGCGGCCCGACGTCAGGGTTCCTGAATTTCGTCGCGATCGCGCTGTTCGTCACCGCGGGCGGCCTGCAGGTGCTCGTGCAGCTGTTCGCACAGTCGTACGCGTGGTGGCCGATCGGCTCGCTCGGCCCCGATTTCTCGTCGATGCTGCAGACCTTCGTCGTGCGGCAGACCGACACGATCTTCGAATGGATGGTGAAGCTCGCCGCGCCGGTGATCATCGTGCTGGTGCTGGTCGAGCTCGGCATCGGCCTCGTCGGGCGCGCGGTGCCGCAGCTGAACATCTTCGTGTTCGCGCAGCCGCTGAAGAGCGCGCTCGCGGTGCTGATGATGGTGCTGTTCCTGCCGGTGGTATACGCGTCGCTGCACGCGCTGCTGAGCCCCGATAGCGGGCTGATGGCGCTGCTGCGCGCGCTGTTCGCCGCGCACGGCGGCGCGTGACGACCCCGCCGGAACCGGAGCGACGATGGCCGAAAAGAACCAGCAGCCGACCGCGAAGCGCCTGCGCGAGGCCCGCCAGAAAGGCGACGTGCCGAAGAGCGCGGAGACGATCTCGTCCGCGTTCTTCGTCGGCGTGTGCGTCGCGCTCGCGGTCGGGCTCGGCACGCTGTTCGCGCGACTGCAGGCGCTGTTCCGGCTCGTGTTCGATGCGGCGGGCGCCAGCGATCCTTCCGCGCGGCTCGCGGTGCTGATCGACGGCGCCGCGCGCGACTGGGCGCTGCTGTCCGCGCAGATCGTCGCGGCCGGGCTGCTGGCCGGCCTGCTCGCGGGCTTCGTGCAGGTGGGCGGCGTGATGGCGTGGAGCCGGCTCGTGCCGCAGCTGTCGCGGCTCAATCCCGCCGAGGGGCTGAAGAACATGGTGTCGATGCGCAACCTCGTGAACCTCGCGAAGATGCTGCTGAAGACCGTGCTGCTGGTCGCGACGCTCGGCTGGCTGATCGTCGAGTCGCTCGACCCGGCGGTGCAGTCCGGCTTCACGCGGCCGATGTCGATTCTCGCGCTGATCGTGAAGCTGCTGATGCTGCTGTTCGGCTGGGCCGCGCTGATCTATATCGTGATGGCGCTGATCGACATCGTGCACCAGCGGCGCGAGTTCAATCAGAAGATGAAGATGTCGATCGAGGAAGTGCGGCGCGAGCACAAGGAAGACGAAGGCGACCCGCACATCGAGGCGAAGCGCCGGCAGCTCGCGCGCGAAGCGCAGTTCTCGTCGCTGCCCGACCGGATCGGCTTCGCGTCGGTGGTCGTCTACTCGTCGAGCGTCGCGGTCGCGCTCTATTACGGCGGCGTCGGCACGCTGCCATGGGTGCTCGCGCGCGGCGAGGGCGAGGCGGCCGAACGGATCGTACGGCTCGCGCGCGACGCGCTGCGTCCGACGCTTGCGAACGCCGGCCTCGCGCAGGCGCTGTACGAGAGCACGCCAGAAAAGGGCACGATCCAGCAACGGCATTTCCGCGAAGTCGCGCAGTTGCTGAAGTGGGCGACCGGCGCGGCCTGACGTGCTCGAACTGTCGGTGCCGGAACATCGAAAGGCGCGCGGTTCACCGATGCGTCGTGATGCGGCCCTGTTTCCGCTTCACCGGGCCGGTCGCACGCAGTGCTTGACGCCGGTTTTTTTCCGGGGTCGTCCGACATTCACCCATGAATTATTGCTGATTTATTTCTTCGTAATATGGCTCGACCGTCAGCCGGACGGCGGGCTGCGAGGTTGCGCCGCCGCTGACGGAACAGGTCAACAGAGGCAGACAAATCAATGTGCGGAATCGACGGCTTTCTGAATAGCGTCGCCTTCGATGAGGAGACAGCGCGCGGCACGCTCGCGCGAATGACGGCGAGCCTCGCGCATCGCGGCCCCGACGGGCAGGGCCTCTGGGTCGACCCGGAAGCCGGTATCGCGCTCGGCCACCGGCGGCTTGCGATCGTCGATCTGTCGGTCCACGGCCGGCAGCCGATGGCATCCGCGTGCGGCCGCTACGTCATGGTCTTCAACGGCGAAATCTATAACCATCGCGAGTTGCGCGCGGAGCTCGGGCGCGCGGGTCGCGCACCGGCGTGGCGCGGCCACTCCGACAGCGAGGTGCTGATCGCGGCGATCGCCGCGTGGGGCGTCGAGGCGGCGCTGCGGCGCGCGACCGGCATGTTCGCGTTCGCGTTGTGGAATCGCGCGTCGCGGGTGCTGACGCTCGCGCGCGACCGGATCGGCGAGAAGCCGCTCTACTACGGCCGGATCGGCGACGCTCTGGTGTTCGCGTCGGAGCTGAAGGCGCTGCGCGGCTACCCGGGCTTCGACGGCACGATCGATCGCGACGCGCTGTGCCTGTACCTGCGCCAGTCGAGCGTGCCCGCGCCGCATACGATCTATCGCGGCATCAGCAAGCTGCCGCCGGGCACCTTCATCCAGTTCGAGCATGCGCGCGACACGCCGCGCCTGCGCGCGTACTGGACGCTCGAGCAGGCGATCGAAGCCGGCCGCGAGCAGCCATTCGAGGGCAGCGCCGACGAGGCCGTCGATCAGCTCGACACGATCCTGCGCCAGGCCGTCGCGCGGCAGATGGAAGCCGACGTACCGCTCGGCGCGTTCCTGTCGGGCGGCATCGATTCGTCGGCGATCGTCGCGCTGATGCAGGCGCAGTCGGCGAAGCCGGTCGACACGTTCACGATCGGCTTTCACGAGGCCGGCTACGACGAGGCCGGCTATGCGAAGGCGGTCGCGCGTCACCTCGGCACGCGGCATACCGAGCTCTACGTGACGGCCGACCATGCGCTCGGCGTCGTGCCGAAACTGCCGACGATCTATGACGAGCCGTTCTCCGATGCGTCGCAGATTCCGACCTTCCTCGTGTCGGAGCTGACGCGCCGGCACGTGAAGGTGAGCCTGTCCGGCGACGGCGGCGACGAGCTGTTCGGCGGCTATACGCGCTACTTCCTGACGCCGCGCCTGTGGCGCAAGCTGCATCGCGTGCCGGCGGCGGTGCGCGCGCGGATCGCCGCCGCGTTGCATGCGCTGCGTCCCGATCATGCGGACCAGCTCGCGGCGGTCGCGCAGGGCGCATGGAGCGGCGTGGAAGCGCGCGACTCGGCGACCCGCATCGGCGACCGGCTGCACAAGCTCGGCCACGTGATGACGGCCGAGAGCCGCATCGCGCTGTACCGGCTGCTGATGTCGTCGGTGCATCATCCGGAGCGCATCGCGCTGGCCGGAAAGGAACCGCCGACCCCGCTCGATACGGTGTCCGCATGGCCCGCGAACCTGAGCTTCGCCGAGCAGGCGATGGCGATCGACACGCTCACGTACCTGCCGACCGACATCCTCGCGAAGGTCGACCGCGCGGCGATGGCGGTGAGCCTCGAGACGCGCATGCCGTTCCTCGATCATCACGTCGTCGAATTCGCATGGCGCGTGCCCGCGTCGGTGCGTTTGCCGGAAGGGCAGTCGAAGGCGCTGCTGCGCCGGCTGCTGGACCGGTACGTGCCGTCGGCGCTGATCGACCGGCCGAAGCAGGGCTTCTGCGCGCCCGTCGATCACTGGCTGCGCGGCGCGCTGCGCGACTGGGCCGATGCGTTGCTGCAGCCGTCGCGGCTGCGTGACGAGGGCTTTTTCGACGCGGCGGCGGTCGACCGGCTGTGGCGCCAGCACCAGTCGGGCCGGATGAACTGGCAGCATCAGCTGTGGACGGTGCTGATGTTCCAGGCGTGGCTGGAGGCGCAGCGCGCTGCGTGAAGCGGGGTTTCGCGCACGCTTGGAGGCACAGCGCGCTGCATGAAGCGGGATGACGCGGCGCGGTTCGGAAGTTCCGGGCACGGCTGGAGGCACAGCGCGCCACATGAAGCGGGCGACGCGGCACGCCGCGTCATCCGATGCACGTCATGCCGGCGTCGCGTCGACGCTCACTGATCGAGACAGCGCACGCACAGCCGCTTCGCCTGGCTCGCCGGCAAGCCGCGGCACATCATCACGACCGGGCGCGCATGGCACGACGGCGCGTCGGCGGAGGCCGCGGGCGACGCGAGCCTGCGCGCGCGTTCGGGCGGCGTGGTCGCGGCCGCGTCCATGCGCCGTTGTCGCGCGGGCGGCGGCGTATCGCTCACCACCGGAATCGGCTCGACGCCGCCTTCGCGCGCATTGCGCCGCGCGCTCGCGACGACGCGGCTCACGTAGCCGCTCGAGAACCCGGTCGTGAAGTTGCCGCTGTAGTAGCACGACAGTGCCGCGCGCAACGCGGCCTGCGCGGGACGGCCGGTGTTCGACGAGCGCGCGAAGCATTCGGTCAGGATCGCGCCGCCCGCCCGCAGGTTGCGGCACGGTTCGAACATCGTCGTGTCGTCGAGGCCGTATTTCGCGAAGTTTCGTTCGTTTACCTGAGCGAGGCCGACACTGTAGCTGAAGCCGCGCGCGGCCAGCTCGCTCGTGGTCGCGCGCGCTTCGTCGAGCGACGCGGGCTGGCGCGTCAGGTGGCCGCCGACCACGCCGATCGCATACGGGTTGAAACCGGATTCGGTGCGCACCAGCGCGGCGAGCGTGTCGGGATCGACGTTCGGCGCGCACGCGCGCGCGAGCTGCGCGAAGCCGGCGGCGCTGCCGGCCGCGTGCGCGCTGCGCGGCTGCAGGCCCGCGCAGGCGAGCGGCAACGCCAGCGCGATTAGCACGGCCGGCGCGATCACTGCGCGCAGGTTCGGCACGACGCTGCGCAACGCGCGCGCGTTCATCCCGCCCCCGCCACGCGATACGACAGCACGAGCCCGTGCACGAGCAGCGACCAGCCGTCGAGCGCGACGAACAGCAGCAGCTTGAACGGCACCGAGATCGTCGTCGGCGAGATCATCTGCATCCCGAGCGCGAGCAGGATGTTCGCGACCAGCAGGTCGACGACGATGAACACGATGTAGATCACGAAGCCGATCTGGAACGCCTTGGTCAGCTCGGCGAGCGTGAAGCTCGGCACCAGCACGAGCAGGTCGTCGTCCTTGATGCCGTCCGCGCGGTTCTTCGGCCAGACCGAGGTTGCCGTGCGCACGAAGAATTCGCGATCGCGCTGCCGCGTGTGCGACACCAGGAAATCCTTGACCGGCGGCAGCGCGGCATCGGCGAGCGCGCCGATATCGGCGGTCGACAGTTGCCCCGACGCGTCGAAGTGGCGTGCCTGCAGCGCGTCGCGGATCGACATCCCGACCGGCGCCATGATGAACAGCGACAGGATCAGCGCGATGCCGTTCAGCACGAGGTTCGGCGGCACCTGCTGGATTCCGAGCGCGGAGCGCAGCAGGCCGAGCACGACCACGAGCTTCGTATAGCTCGTCACCATCAGTGCGGCGAACGGCGCGATGCCGAGCGCGGCGATCACCGCGATCAGCGCGACCGGATTCGGCAGGCTGCCCATCGTTCAGCGCTCGCGCGGCGCGGGCTGCGTCAGCGTGACGACGCGCACGCCGAGCTTCTGGCCGACTGCGATCAGGTGGCCGGTGCCGATCAGCATCCCGTTCGCGACGAGATGGATCACGCTCTGGTTGATGCCTTGCTGCAGCTCGATCACCGCGCCCGGCTGCAGTGCGCCGAGTTCGCCGAGCGGGATCGATGTGGGCGGCAATTCGAAACGCAGGTCGACCGCGAGGCCGTCGAGCGAGCGCGGCGCATCGTCGGGCGGCGCATCGTGTGCGCTTGCGGGCGGGGTGTCGGTGCGGGTCGGTTCCAAAGGCATCTCCCTGATTCGTTCGACGGTCAGCCGGTTGCCCGACGGCCGTCCGGTAATCTCCCACGCCGGCGCGGCCGGCACCCGCGCGACGCACAGCAGGTTCTGCTCGTGCGCGCGCCAGCGCTCGATCGCGATGATGTCGCCGCCGACGACGTCGGCCAGCTCGGCCATCGTCAGCTCGGTCCGGCCGATCTCGAATACCAGCGGCACCGGCAGGCCCGCATACGCGGCGCGGGTGTCGGGCCGCGCGGCCGCCGGCGTCGGTGCTGCGAAGAACACCGCGAGCGCGTCCGGCGCATCGAACAGCAGCGCGCCGTGGCAGCGCCAGGCGCCGTCGGCGCGACGCAGCTCGAAGCGCAGCGCGGCCGGCGCGGTGCGCCACGCGGGCACGCCCGCCGGCGGCGGCAGCAATTCCACGCGCTGCCGCGTCGCGGCCTGCAACACGGCCGAGAGCGGCGCGGCGAGGTCGGCGAGCAGCGCCGCGCGGATCACGGCCGGCACGGCCGGGTCGGCCGCGTCGCCGAGCCATGCGCTTTCCGCGACCGGATCGATCCACAGCGTGCCGGCGGCCGGGCCGATGACGAAGCGGTAGGCATGCGCGTCGGCGGCCGGTTCGGCATCGACGCGCCAGCGCACCTCGTACGCGTGTTCGCCGAGCGTGACCGGGACCGCGGCCGTCGCGCCGTACGCATGCGACAGCCCGCGCGCGGCGGCGGCGGACAGGCGCGGCAGCCAGGGCGACGCGTCGAGCGCGACCGCGGCCGCGGCCGCGGCCGGCGGGGGCGGGATGGCGGGCGCGGCGGCAGTCGGGGTGGCGGCGGCGGGCGGAGCCCGATTCGCGGCGTCGCCGGCGTCGGCATTCGTCAGGGACAGCGCAGGCACGGCGGGATCAGGGCGGATTCGGCGTTGGTTCGACGGGTTGTTGTGGCCGGCGGCGCAGGGGGCGCGCGGCTGCTGCGTCGATTGTAGGGACGCCGCCGGCCGCGTGCCGCGCCGGAATCCGTAGTCGTGTGCAGCGCGGGGCCGCGCGGGCGGCGGCGAGCTACGAAGCCTTTTGTCGGGAGGCGTGGCGGGGCGGTGGTGGGTCGGCGCGGTGTCGCGGCGGCGTGGCGTGCGATAGCGCAGCCGCTAATCGACGGCACGCGCGCTTGCATGCGACTGCCGCAAACGCGGCCGCCGCCCGATGGCGGCGATCGTGTCGCGGCGGGGAAGGCGTGCCCGGCCACGAGACGCTCCGGGTCGCGCGTGCAGCGCCGTGGAGGAGCCTTGTCGGCGCGCCGCGCTGCGGCGGCGCGCGGGTGAGCCGCTACGCGTTACGCGTAGTCGGCGGCCAGCGCCTGCTGGGGTGCGGCGCGCAGGATCGGCGCCACATCGTGGCGTTCGACGTGCGTCATGGCCGCGCCGAACAGCACCAGCCGATAGCCGACCGCATAGATCGGGATGATCCGCAGGTTCTTGTCGTGATCGAGCTGCAGCTTCGAACGGATGCGCGAGATATGGGTGTCGAGCGTGCGCGACGACACGCCGAGCTCGCGGCCCCAGACCGCTTCCTGGATCGCTTGCCGCGGCACGATCTTGTTCATGTTGTCGAGCAGGAATTCGACGACATCGAATTCACGCGGCGTGACGTCGACGACTTTGTTGTCGATTTCGATCGTGCGGCGCACGAAGTTGATTTTTATGTTGTCGATGTACAGGTATTTGCAATCCATGTTGGCCCTCGCATGTCCGTAAAGGAGTGTTTGCGGGTCATGTACCGCAACTTCCGGGCCAGGGGCTGACTGACAGGAATCGACGGGCGGTCGGAGCGGGGTGGGCGGCGCGCCAGCGTTGAATCTAAAAGAATTTTTAACGTGGGGCGTGTGGTGTGCTTCGAAAGGGTCGGAGCAACATTGAAGGATTGTTACGTAGCATCCGGCGGGAACGTTACGGGCGTTACGGACGTTACGGGCGGCGTAACGTGCGGAACGCGCGGTTCGCCCAGCGCGAACGGGTTTCGGGCGGATGGCGAACCCTACATCGAACCCTATCCGGGTTAGCCGTTTTTATAAGTGAATCAATGGTTTACAGGAGATTTTTGCCGACTTGGAACCCTACATTGGAAGCCGCAGGCTCGGCAATAAAAAACCGGCCGCGCAACGTTCCCGTCACGCGGCCGGCCCGGCGTCTCTTCGTTCCGCCCGTCAAGCCTTCGCCGTATCGCCCGAATCGAACGGCAGCACGTAATGCCGCTTGCCGGTCGCCGCGAAGATCGCGTTGGCGACCGCCGGCCCGACCGGAGCGACACCCGGCTCGCCGACGCCCGTCGGCGCCTCGGCCGACGGCACGATATGCACCTCGACCTTCGGCATCTCCGCCATCCGCAGCACGTGATAGCCGTCGAAGTTGCGCTGCTCGACATGGCCGTCCTTCAGCGTGATCGCGCTGTGCAGCGCCGCGCCGAGCCCGAAGCCGATGCCGCCTTCCATCTGCGCGGCGACGATGTCGGGATTGATCGCGATCCCGCAGTCGACCGCGCACACCACGCGCTCGACCTTCACCTTGCCGTCGGCGTCGACCGACACTTCCGCGACCTGCGCGACGTAGCTCTTGAACGCCTCGGCCACCGCGATCCCGCGCCCGCGGCCCTTCGGCAGCGGTTTCGCCGGATCCCAGCCGGCCTTCTGCGCGGCCAGCTCGAGCACCGCGCGCATCCGCGGCTCCTTCGCGAGCAGGTCGCGGCGGAACAGGTACGGATCCTTGCCCGCCGCGTGCGCGGCTTCATCGATGAACGCCTCGACCGCGTAGGCCGTGTGCGAGCTGCCGACCACGCGCCACCACAGCACGGGCAGGCCGACCTTGGTGGTGGTCAGTTCGACCGACACGTTCGGCACCGCGTACGGCAGGTTCGCCGCACCCTCGACCGACGTCGCGTCGATTCCGTCCTTGACCATGAACGCCTCGAACGGCGTGCCGGCGAGGATCGACTGGCCGACGATCCGGTGGCGCCAGCCGACCAGCCGGCCGTCCGCGGTCAGCCCCGCGTCGAGCTTGTGGAAGTACATCGGGCGATAGAAGCCGCCCTGGATGTCGTCCTCGCGCGTCCACTGCAGCTTGACCGGCTTGCCGTCCGCACCGAGCGCCTTCGCGATCGACACGGCCTCGACCACGTAGTCCGACCACGCGTTCGCGCGCCGGCCGAAGCTGCCGCCCGCGTACAGCGTGTGGATCTGCACCTGCTCGGGCTTCAGGCCCGCGATCCTGGCGGCGTTGCCCTGGTCGACCGTCTGGAACTGGTCGCCAGCCCAGATCTCGCAGCTGTTGGCGCTCAGCTTGACGACCGCGTCGAGCGGCTCCATCGGCGCGTGCGCGAGATACGGAAATTCGTAGGTCGCGCTGACCTTGCGCGCGGCGCCCGCGATCGCCGCGTCGGCATCGCCGTCCTTGCGGGCCGACGCGCCGGGCTGCGCGGCGAGCTGCCGGTACTCGCGCATGAGCTGGTCCGAGCTGCGCTTTTCGGCGTTGGTTTCGTCCCAGTCGACCTTCAGCGCGTCGCGGCCCTGCTTCGCGGCCCAGAAACCGTTCGCGACGACCGCAACGCCGCCCGGCACCTGCACGACCGACACCACGCCCGGGACGGCTTTCGCGGCCGTCGCGTCGAACGACTTGACCGTCGCGCCGAAGCGCGGCGGGCGCTGCAGCAGCGCGACGCGCATGCCGGGGAAGGTCGTGTCGAGCGTGAAATGCGCGGTGCCGTTCGACTTGGCCGACCCGTCGACGCGCGCAATGCGATGGCCGATCAGCTTGAAGTCGGCCGGCTGCTTCAGCGTGACCTTGTCGGGCACCGGCAGTTTCGACGCGTCGGCGACGAGCGTGCCGTAGGCGGCCGTCTTGCCGCTCTTCGCATGCGTGACGACGCCGTTGGCGGTGGTCAGTTCGCCGGCCGGCACCTTCCAGCGCGCCGCCGCGGCCGACACGAGCATCGCGCGGGCCTTGCCGCCCGCTTCGCGCAATTGCTGCCACGAGTTCGACATGGCCGAGCTGCCGCCCGTGCCCTGCATCGTGCCGAACGCGAGGTTCGCATAGCGCTTCGCATCGGCCGGTGCGCTTTCGACGCGCACGCTCGACCAGTCCGCGTCGAGTTCCTCGGCGACGATCGTCGCGATGCCCGTGTACGCGCCCTGGCCCATTTCGACGTGCTTCGCGATGACCGTGACCGTGCCGTCGGGCGTGATGCGCAGGAATGCATTCGGCGCGAAGTCGGCGGCGGGCGCCGTCGCGGCGAGCGCGCGGCGGCCGAGGCCGGCCCATTCGAAGCCGATCGTCAGGCTGACGGCGGCCGCGGCACCCGCGGCCTTCAGGAACGTGCGGCGCGACGGTCGCACCGAGCCGGCGTTGTCGAGTTCGATCGTCATGGTCAGGCTCCCAGCGTCGCGGCCGCGTCGTGGATCGCGGCCCGGATCCGGGCGTAGGTCGCACATCGGCAGATGTTGCCGTTCATCGCGGCGTCGATGTCCGCGTCGGTCGGCTTCGGGTTCTGTTCGAGCAGGGCGGTTGCCGACATGATCTGGCCGGACTGGCAATAGCCGCACTGCGGCACCTGCAGCTTCACCCAGGCGGCCTGCACGGCCTGCGCGGGTTTGCTCTCGAGGCCTTCGATCGTCGTGATGTGCTTGCCCGCGATGCCGGCGAGCGGCAGCACGCACGAGCGCACGGCCTGGCCTTCGAGATGGACGGTGCACGCGCCGCACTGCGCCATGCCGCAGCCGAACTTCGTGCCGGTCAGCCCCGCGTGCTCGCGGATTGCCCAGAGGACGGGCATCGACGGATCGGCGTCGAGCGTGACACTCTTGCCGTTCAGGACAAACGTGGTGGGCATTTTTTGTCTCCGTGGGGAAAACCCGGCATGCGCCGGATCAGGTGGCAGTGTGCGCGAACGGCCGATTTTTACGTCTACCCAATCCTGCAAATTTATTGAACAATCCTGCAAATCCCCGGCGCGGTGGCGAGCGATTCGCTATGCTCCCGCGATTCAGGGAAATGAGGCGAGGAATCCGTCATGGACATGACCGATATCGCGGCGTCGCGCGAATCCGGGCGGCGCGAACTGGCGTCGCTGATCGGCCGTTTCGCGCCGACGGACGGCTCCCACTCCACGGCCGTGCCGGCGCTGATGCTGCATCGGCATGCGCATCCGGTCGATCTCGGCTGCGGCGTGTCGCGTGCCGCGCTCGTGATCGCCGCGCAGGGCGCGAAGCGCGTGATCGTGGCCGGCCAGGCCTACGAATACGACACGCGCAATTGCCTGATTACGTCGATCGACTTGCCGATCCTCTCGCGCGTCACGCAGGCGTCGCCCGACGCGCCTTACCTGTGCCTGTCGCTCACGCTCGATCTGCAGCGCATCGTCGAACTCGCGGCCGAGATGCGGCTGCCCGAGCCCGATGCGGGCCCGGAAGGCGAGGGCATCGCGCTCGCCGAGTTGACGCCGCCGCTGCTCGATGCCGCGCTGCGGCTGTTGCGGCTGCTCGATACGCCGGCCGACATTCCGGTGATCGCGCCGCTGATCGAAAAGGAACTGCTGTACCGGCTGATGACGAGCGGGCAGGGCACGCGGCTGCGGCACATGGCCGTCGCGAGCAGCCAGACGCACCGGATCGCGCGTGCGATCGAATGGATCCGCGATCACTACGCGGAGCCGATGCGCGTCGACACGCTCGCACAGGCGGTCAACATGAGCGTGTCGTCGCTGCACCATCACTTCAAGCACGTGACCACGCTGAGTCCGCTGCAGTACCAGAAGCAGCTGCGGCTGCACGAGGCGCGACGGTTGCTGTTGCGGCAGGGCGGCGACGTCGGGTCGGTGGCGGCAACCGTCGGCTATGAAAGCGCGTCGCAGTTCAGCCGCGAATACAGCCGGCTGTTCGGCGCGCCGCCGATGCGCGATGTCGTGCATCTGCGCAAGAAGGAATTGCTCGGCACCTGACGGCGGTGCCGGTCGTGTCGACCGCATCCGGCCTGGCTTCGTCGCGCGATGCGCGGCTCGCCGGAACGGGATGACACGCAATCGATGTGCCATGGCCGCCGCACGCAGGCGCAACGGGACAGCGGAGCGTGCCGCTGCGCCGCGCACGAACTTCTGTTTCAAGCATGCATCCCGGGAACGGGCGAACCGATACGGAAAATGCCGGCAGGATGCGAACCGACGGGCCGAAACGCGCAATAACGCCGCTCCGCCCCGCACATTCTGCATGGATCGCGCGTTTCACGACCATGTTTCGCGCGATGAGATTAGCAGGCGAACTCGATTCGAAAATGTTTCTCGCGCGCAGCGCGTGTTCTCATCCGAGCCGTTGGAGCACGATGGTTGCCGGAACTGGATGTCGGTGAATCGAAGGAAAACAGTAAAAATCGATAAAGTGTGTTCAAGGCCGCATGGCGCACCTGCCGTCGTTTTTTTCCGATATGCGGCGTGAAAGCCATGTCGGCTTGCGTCGTATTTACCGGTTTTTGCCGCGCGTTCGCATCGCCGGCCGATGCTCGATATCGTCGGTATTTTCACGGATGAATCAATTGCGTTTCGCGGCGGCGGGTGCGCACGTCCGGAACGATAGCGATGTCGGCCGCGCGGGTCCCGCAGAACCGGTTGTCGCGCGCTTCGATTCACGATTTTTTCGCGTACGGGAAGGCTGCCGAACGGGCTGCGGCAGGCGGTTTGCCGGGGCCGAAATGTACATCGGCCGGGATATGCGACGGTGCAGTTCTCAAGTATGAAACATCCGTTCGACACCCCCTTGCGCGAGGCTCCGCGGGCCGCGTTCGTCCGCCTTTTCCGGCATTGCTTCGCGCCATTCGATGATCGGCGCGTGCTGCCGAGCGCTATCGCGATACATTCCTGAAACAAAAAATTCGATTCCCGGCGATATTGCGGGCGCCGCGAACGATACGCGACGCGCAACCATCGGTGGAATCACGCATGGCATGCCGTTTGCGATATTGGACGCACCGGCGAGCGGTCGACCTGATGCAACAAAGATGGGGGGCGGCCCGTTCGTCAATAAGCAGTCGGGGAAATAGCGATGAAGACCAGAAGCAAGAACTTGATGCGCGCATTCCTTGCGCACCCGTGGGGTAGTCGGACAGCTCGGAACAGGACTCGCGATGCAGTGCCAGCTTCGCGGGTTCGTTGCCGGTTTCCCGGTATCCGCGCGTTGCGCGTGCTGGACCGCCTGTCGTTTCTCACGACAACCGGCCGACAGCCGTGCTCCCCTTCATTCAGCTCGTCCGGATGGGCCATGCTGTCCGTGCCGGACAGCTCGACGCCGAATCGTTTCCGCTCGTGCCGAGCCGTATCCGCTGCGCCGGGTCGATGCCTGCGGTGGCTGGACTAGCTCGCATACCCGTCGGCCGGATTGCCCGGAAGATCTTTGATCGGTAGCCCAGGGAGAAGCGATGCCGCCTGACTGTAATGCAGGCCCGTTATCGCCGCGATAACGCGCATGTTTTCGATGGCACTGCATTCACGGTAGATAACTGTACTCACGCATTTTCGATCGCTGAAGCGGATGCCATGTGCCGGTATGCCGTGTAAGCAAATTTCGAAAACGACTGATCCCGAATGGCGAATGCCTGTTTCCGGGTGCGTGCGTCGATTCGTTTTCCGATTGATAAATGATTGATAACTCATATCGAGAATAAATATAAAAATTTCGGAAAACTAAAAAAATACGAAACCAGGATTCGGATCGCCGAAAAATTGCGCGGCCATCGGATTCGAGATGAATAAATTCTTTGTAATTAGATAGTGATCCTTATGTTATGGGGATTGCTCAGGGCTGGGAAGTTGAAGGCGTGCAGCTTTCCTCGCTTGTTCCGTCCACGCCGTTATGGAGTCGACCATGAAGAAGCTTCTGATTGCAGCCGCAGTTCTGGCGGTTTCGGGTGCAGCATTCGCCGGCAGCGGCACGGTATCGACCAGCAATTCGTCGAGCGGCGGCTCGACGATTGCCGGGGTTGCCGGATTCGGCCATTTCACCGCGACCGATTCGGGTGCCGCACTCGGCGCAGCCGGTGCCACGGCTGGCGGCGGCAGCAGCGGTTCGATCTCGTACACGAGCCACGTCCAAACGTCGACGGTGGGCGGCTTCGGCTTCGGCGGCGCGCAAGCGGGCGGCAACAGCGGTGCGAATGCCGGCTCGATCGGCTGGACGTATCACCACTGAGCCGCGGCGCGCAGCGTTCGTCATTGGCTGGTGGCACGGACGCCGGGTTTCGTTTCGCGAGGGCGAGCCCGGCGACCTCGCCATCAAACTTTCTCACGGCAAGGAATTGCTATGAAAGCCAAAGTCATTTTAGCGACAGCGCTCACCGTCCTTTCGTCGGCCGTATTGGCCGCCGGTCCGTCCACGACCAACCAGACGCAATCCGTTGCAGCGGGTGTGTCCGGTTCGGTGCTGGTCGGCTCAGGCAGCTATACGAGCAATTCGAATTCGGTCGCGGGCGCAAGCGCAGGAAGTACCGTGACACCCGCTGGTTCCACCGGCACGGCATCGGCCTTCCACAACTCGACTTCGACGGCCAGCGGCTGGGGCTCGAACGGGGGCGCGTTCGCGGCAGGCGGCGGTATCGGTGCCGCAGGTTCGTACGGTGGAAACAGCAGCACGAACGAGAACGCGAATGCGCTGTCGGGAGGGGTGACCGCCACGATCGTCCTCGGCGCGAACCACTACACGGCCAGCGGCGGGAACGATCAGGGTATCGCCAACGCGGGTGCTGCCGGGTTGACGGGCAGCGGTGGGTCGGGCGCGATCGCGGGTTCGAATCACTACAACGCGTCGACCGTGTGGAGTACCGGTCCGGCCGGTTCGCCGTCTGCATCGGGCGGAAGCCAGGGGAGTTCGAGCGCGACCGGGAGCAGTCACTAGTCGGGTGCGGGGGACCAGTTTCCCAGCGACGCTGGTCTCTTTTCCGCACTGTTGTTCAAGTAAGGAGTTGGCATGAAGCAGAACCTGATTGCCGCCGCTCTGATGCTCGCGTCTCTGACGGCATATTGCGCTGACCGCGCTGCCGAGGACGTGCAATCAAATTTGCAGACGTCGAACCCTGCAACCAATCCGTCAGAACAACACACGCTTTCGTCGGGCAGTGCCATCGGCGCACCGGATTCCCTGGCGTGGCCGGGAATGTCGGGCGGTTCGTGGTCCCAGCTGGGTAGCGGCTGGAAGCAGTTCGGGGAAGCGGGCAAAGCTGAAGGTATTCGGGGGAATTAGTGCGGTTGCCTGGGTCGGAGGTCAAACCTCGTCCGGAGAGTGAAATGAACAGCAACAAGATCAGGGCGGCATGTGCCGCAATGTTCGCGATGGCCGCGATCGGTGCCCAGGCGCAGACTGCCGACTCGACTTCAAGTTCGCAGTCCTCGACGTCGTCGACGGCGATCAGCCAGGGCGGCGGCTCGAGCATGAACACGAACGTCACCAGTTCGCGCGGCGGCAACGCCAGCAGTGCCAGCACGAGCGGCGTGCGCGGCAGCGGCAATTCGAGCGTGAACGTGAACGTTACGATGCCATCCAGCACGAGCGGCGGCTCGAACGTGACGCCGCAGAGCGTGAGTTCGCTCCAGTCGGCCGGCTCACCCGGCACCAACCCCTACAACACCCAGGCGTCGGAAAACGTCAACTATTCGGGCACCCAGACGATCAAGACGAACCCGTCGATCCAGGCGCCCGGCCTCACGACCACGCTGTCCGATACCTGCATGGGCTCGGTGAGCGTCGGCGTGTCGTTCCCGGGCTTCGGCGCGACGGGCGGCACGACCCTGGTCGACCAGGCGTGCGTGCGTCGTCTCGATGCGCGGGAATTCCGCGCGATGGGGCTGACCGACGTCGCGCTCGCGCTGCTCTGCCAGAGCGATGCGAACCGGCGCGCGGTGGAAGCGACCGGGCATCTGTGCCCGGGGACGACCACGCCGCTCGCGCGCTCGAATGTGGCGCCGTCCGCCGAAGCGACCGTTGCCGACGACGTGAAGTATCGCGATCCGCTCGTGCGAAACCGCATGGGCCTGCCGCCGCTCGATGCCGCCGCGCCCGTGCAGATTCGCCCGCTGGCGACGACCGCGGTCCAGGCGGCGCCGATTCCGGTTCCGGTGCCCGCGCCGTCGATGGTCGCGCCGGCTGTCAGCGCGGTGCCTGCCGCGACGCAGGCGGCCGCCGTGAAGGCATCGCAAGCGGCTGCCGTCGTGCCTGCCGTCGTCACCGCGTCGGTTGCCGCGGCAGCACCGACCGTGAGTGCTGCGCCTGCCGTTGCACCGGCTGCGATGAGCGCGGTGCCGGGTGCCGCCATCGTTGCCGCGGGGGGCTTCGCGGACAAGGCGCCGGAATCTGCGCCAGCGGTTGCGGACAAGGCGCCGGAATCTGCGCCAGCGGTTGCGGACAAGGCGCCGGTACCCGCGCTGGCGGCCGCTGACAAGGCGCCGGAACCCGCGTCGACGATCGCCGACAAGGCACCGGAACCGGCACCGATTGCAACCGACACCGCAGCGCAAGCCCCGGCAGCGCTTGCCGTCGACGCGAAGGTGCCGGACACCGCGCAAGCCGCACCGGCCCCGGCCTACGCTGCAGCGCCCGAGGCCGCGGTCGATGCGAAGGCTGCCGAGCCGGCAACGCAGGCGGCAGCCGAAGCGCCCGCACCGGAGGCCGCGTCGCGCGCCACGGCGGCAGCCGCTGCCGACACGCCAGCCGTCGACGCAAAGGCGACCGGCTTGGTCGAATCCGCCGCCGCGCCCGCGCCGTCCGCCGACATGCCGGCCGCGCCGGATCCAGCCCCGGCCGCGGCCGACCAGCAGGTCGCCCCGGCCGCGCCGGCGATGCCGGCTCCGACCGTCATCTCGACGAGCACATCGTCGTAAGCACGCGGGCGACGCTTCCGCGCGACCGGCAAGCCGGGCCGCACGGGAACGCCGGGATCCGCTGTGCGACGCACGGTGCAAGTTGGACGGGTGTTGATCCCTCCCCGAGGTCAACACCTCTTTTTGCCTGACGAGGGTACGAGGAGGCCTCAATCATGAGGATCTTTTGGGTCGCGCTGCTGCTGGTCGACACACAAGCCGCCGCACAGTCGGTTTTCCAGAACCCCGCGGTCTTTGTCATCCTGAGCGAGCAGACCCTCGCGAACGCCGCGAGCGTCCAGCAGGCGCTGACGACGCTCGGCCGCGCGGACAACACGGCATGCGTGCCGATGATGATGGTCGGCGATCCGCAGATGGTCTACATGATGCCGGAGGAGGGACACGCCCCGTCGTGGCAATCGCCGGTGTATGGCCGCGGCGCGCCGTTCGAAGCGCAGAACGGGCCGACCGCGACCGGCAAGACGGTCGGCGCGATGCAGCACGCGCAGGACATGCAGACACAGCCGTGGAGCGACAGCAGTGCGATCACGCAGAAGATCGCCGGCGAGTCGAACCTGTCCGCGTCGGCGCGGGTCAGCGACTGGCGGCGCAAAGGATTGAACACGATCGAGACGGCGCCCGCGACGCAAGTGACGGTGAACGGCAAGACCTACCGCACGTATCGCGAGGAACTCAACCAGGCCGCGCGGCCCGTCGTCGAACCGCAGATCTACACGCAGCGTGTCGTGTTCTGCCGATGACGAAACTTTCCGGAGCGGACATGCCGGTAGCGCCGCGTGCGAGCAGGGAGGCTCGCCGCGTACCGCTTCGCGCCGCCCGCTCCGTCAGACAACCCTATGCGGCGAGGCCATCGTGAACCATTGCTGCCAGATCAGCCTGTCAGGCCCGCACGAGGACGAACGGGCCGCATACGCACCGCCGTTCGTTGCGGCCCGGCGTCACCTAACCGTGCCGTCGCGCCCGCTCGTCTATCTGTCGCAGCATCCCGATGCGGGGCTCGTCGACTGTCTCGCGTCGCGCGGCTGGGAGCTGTGGCGTGCGAAATCCGTTGCGGACGCATTCAATCTCGTAAAGGCGAACCGCCTGCATGCGGGCATCGTCGATTTCGACGGATTCGCGTCGCCCGACGTCGCGTCGTTCGAGACGCTGCTGCGCGATCCGCGGATCGGCTGGGTCGCGCTCGCCGACGGCGAGCGGCTGCGCGATGCCACCATCGCGCGCCTGATTCGCCAGTGCTGCTTCGACTACGTGCGCAATGCGACGGCCTACACGACGATCGGTTATCTCGTCGGCCATGCATACGGGATGCTGAAACTGGCGGAAAGCGATCCGGCCGACGATGCCGCGCCGCCCGGCGGCGTGATGATCGGCGCGTGCGCCGCGATGCGCCGCCTGTTCGCGACGATCCGCAAGGTCGCGAACACCGAAGCCACCGTGTTCATCGCCGGCGAATCCGGCACCGGCAAGGAGTTGACCGCATCGGCGATCCACCAGCATTCGTCGCGCGCCGACGCGCCGTTCGTCGCCGTGAATTGCGCGGCGATTCCGTCGACGCTGTTGCAGGCCGAACTGTTCGGTCATGAGCGGGGCGCCTTCACCGGCGCGCATCAGCGCAATATCGGCCGCATCGAGGCCGCGCACGGCGGCACGCTGTTTCTCGACGAAATCGGCGACATGCCGTTCGAGAGCCAGGCGAGCCTGCTGCGGTTCCTGCAGGAGGGCAAGATCGAGCGGCTCGGCGGGCGCGCGTCGATTCCGGTCGACGTGCGGATCGTGTCCGCGACTCACGTCGATCTGGAGTCCGCGATGCAGGCGGGGCGGTTCCGCCCGGACCTGTACTACCGGCTGTGCGTGCTGCGCATCGACGAGCCGCCGCTGCGCGCGCGCGGCCGCGACATCATGCTGCTCGCCGATCATGTGTTGCGGCGCTATCGCGGCGAAAGTTCGCACCGGATTCGCGGCTTCATGCCGTGCGCGATCGAGGCGATCCACAACTATGCGTGGCCCGGCAACGTGCGCGAGCTGATCAACCGGATCCGTTTCGCGGTCGTGATGACGAACGGCCCGCTGATCTCGGCCGTCGATCTTCAACTGAACCAGTACACGTCGCATCGGCCGCCGACGCTGGCGGAATCGCGCCGGCAGGCCGAGCGGCGCACGATCGAGGAAACGCTGTTGCGGCATCGGCATCAGCATGCCGACGTCGCGGCGGAACTCGGCATCTCGCGCGCGACGCTGTACCGGCTGATGACCGCGCTCGGCCTGCACGGCTGACGCCGGTTGCGGCCGCGCGGCACGCGGCCCGACGTCGCGCGGCCCGCGGCGTCAGGCCGGCCGTTCGAAGCCCGATTCGACCCAGCGTGCGGCGCTGGCCTTGTTGAGCTTGAACCCGGCGGACACCTTCGCATCGGCCAGCAGTTCGCCGTACGGGTCGAACGCCTTCAGTTGCGCATACGGCTCGAACTCGTCCGGCACGATGTCGAGCGTGACCGACACATCCTGCCCGTCGCCGTCCTGCACCGTCACTTCCTTGTGCAGCATCGCGCGGCGCTGCTGCTCGTGACGCATCAGCACCTCGGTCGCGGTCTTCACCAGCGTGCGGAACGCGTTCGCATCCATCGGCTTCGGGTTCTTCTTGTCGCGACCCATGGTCCACGGGCCGACGAGCGCGGGCTCGGCTTCGCCGTCCTTGATCATCTCGACGGCCCAGCCGTCGTCGTCTTCGTTCTTGATGATGCGGGCCGTCCAGCCGTTGTCGCGCCAGAGGCCGTCTTCGTGGATGGTGGTGTCGTCGGATTGCAGATCGGATTCGGTCATGGAGGAAGCGGGGAGTACGGGCCGCCGGCGAACGGGCGGGGCGCGCGGCCGGCAACGGCGCGCTGCCCTGGCCGGTCACCCGGAATGGCATGCAAAGGCCGCAATTTTACCTCGCGGGCCGTCGGTGCGGCCCGTGCGACCTGTAACGTTGGCTGTCAGGACGAGAGCGACACCGGCCAAACGGTCGGGCCGGCGCCAAAAATCAAACTTGTACTACGTCCCCGCAGGCCGCTCTATTCACCGTCCGATATCCCGTCCAAGCGTCGCCTCATAGAATAACGATCGGGATAAAAATATCTCGCTCGTAAATTCAACGCCACGCCGGTCGTACGCGCATTCCGCGCCGCGCGCCCGGTGAACCTTCTGGAACCGCGCATGGGGAAATTCAATATTCGCACCATCTTTGCATACGACTGGCCGTTGACGCTCGCCGGCATGGAGCACATTGCCGGCGACGTGTGCGCAATCGATCTCGTCGGTGTCTGCCGGACGCCGGACGAACTCGTCGCGACCCTCGACACGCTCGATTGCGACATCGCGCTGGTCGATTATTCGGTCCGCGGCGATGCGCGGATGAACGGCTTCGCACTGTGCGAGTGGCTGCGACGCATGCGTCCGAACGTCGGGATCGTTGCGTTGGTCGGGAACGAGAACCCGGTGATCTTCCGCTCGATTCTCTCGCAAGTCGGCGCGAGCCTCGTGAGCAAGTTCGACGAGGTGGGCCATATCGTCACCGCGATTCACTCGAGCTATAGCGGCGGTCACTATCTGTCGCCGCTTGTGCGCCGCGCGCTCGATGCGTTGGCCGGACACGATACGCCGCCGGTGAAGCTTTCGACGCGCGAGATCGAGGTGATTCGCCTTTATCTGGCCGGCATGCCGATCAAGGCGATCGCGCAGCGGCTGAACAAGGGCAAGCAAACGGTCAGCGCGCAGAAGATCAGCGCGATGAAGAAACTCGGCGCGAGCAACGACATCGAGCTGGTTCAGCGAGCGGCCGCGCTGGGGCTCGACGGCGGCAAGGTTGCGGGCTGCCCGGACGGCGCGGAGCAGGCGGGGAGCCGAGAACAGGAATCACGAGCGCTATTTCGGTAGCAGTGACATTCCGGAATCTTTCTTAGGGCCGCGTCGACTGGAATAAGCGTTTGGTTGTCCTTGATATTGGAGAGGTGAGATGCGCGATTAGCCAGCACGTCGGCGCTTCGTCTCTTGCTGATGTTCGCGAAGGGCCGATGCAGGGAATTGACGGGGCACTGACTTGCGTGCCTCCCACGATCATCGGTCGGGGCGAAAGGAAGCGCGCGCCGATATCGCTCCGGCGCTATGTGCGGCATGGGGTTGCGCGTAAATGAAAGCGATCGGCGGCCGACGCAGACCGGTTCGGGAGACTGGCGACGAGGTTCATCAAGAAGAATGGTCAAGATATAAGAAGGAATGCAGATGAGTGATTCATTTCCAGATGCTCGTCCAGTAGCGGCCGCTCGAACGGCGGAGAGCTGCCCTGAAGCCGTAGCCCGAGACGGGCCGGCGCCGCGACCCGAACCGCCGCCGATCGTCGTCGGCCGCGTCGAAGGCGTGACGATGTTTGCGAAGAACACGCCGCTCATCTGTCTCAAGCAGATGCCATTGCCCGGTATCGTGATCTTCGTGCATGGGGTGAATTCCGAAGGCGAATGGTTCGAGGCGTCGGAGGAAGGGCTGTGCAAAGGGCTGAATCGCAGGCTCGGGCGTCTGGACGATCAGATGATGTATCACGGTATCGATGCCGGACAGCTGACGCCCGCGAAGTACACGGAGAGTGTGACGCCGGATGGGTTCTTGAACCCTGATTTGCTGGCAGACAATTACATCAAGCCCGATCCGTCGTTCTCACCCGTCATTCATTTCCGCTGGGGCTATCGCGCGACCGCTGCGGAATTGAAGGAGTACGGCGACAAGATCTTCCTGAACGAGAAGGACTATTGGGGCGGCGGGCCGTTCACCAATGGCTGCGCCAGTCTGCCCGATCTTTGGCACGGCGGTCTGGATGATCGAACGATGGGCTGGATGACCGTGCAAGGCATCAATCCGACCAATCGGCCGCTGTACCGCGCGCCGCC